>JAEHDO010000169.1 GCA_016880375.1 Betaproteobacteria bacterium
CGGCGCATGGCCTGGAGGAATTCCGGCTTCGGCGCGATCAGGTTCATGTTGCCGACCACCGGCTCGACGATGACGGCAGCAATCTGCTTGCCGACCTTGGCGAAAGTGTCCTCCAGTTGCTGCGCGTCGTTGTAGTCGAGCACCAGCGTGTGTTTGGCGAAGTCCGCCGGCACGCCGCCGGAGGAGGGGTTGCCGAAGGTGAGCGCGCCCGAGCCGGCCTTCACCAGCAGGCTGTCGGCGTGGCCGTGGTAGCAGCCCTCGAACTTGACGATGGCGTCGCGGCCGGTGAAGCCGCGCGCGAGGCGGATGGCGCTCATCGTCGCCTCGGTGCCGGAGGAGACCAGGCGCACCATCTCCAGGCCGGGCAGCAGGCCGGTCAGCAACTCGGCCATCTCGACCTCGGCTTCGGTCGGCGCGCCGAAAGTCAGTCCCCGCGACACGGCGGCGTGTACGGCTTCGATCACTTCGGGATGGGCGTGGCCGAGGACCAGCGGCCCCCAGGAGCCGACATAGTCGATGTAGCGCTTGCCGTCGGCGTCCCACGCATAAGGGCCTTCGCCGCGCGTGAAGAAGCGCGGCGTGCCGCCGACGGAGCGGAAGGCGCGCACCGGCGAATTGACGCCGCCGGGAATGGTTTTCTGCGCGCGGATGAAGAGTTCCTCGTTCTTGCTCATGATGTGGCTCGTTCGGAAAAAAGTGACGTGTAGGCAGCGGCGCGGGCGCGGATGTCCGGCGCCTCGAACAGGTCGGTGATCACCGCCAGCAGGTCGGCGCCGGCGGCGATCAGCTGCGGCGCGTTCTGCAGGGTGATGCCGCCGATGGCGCACACCGGCAGGCCGAGTTCCGCCCGCGCCTCGGCTGGCAAAGTCAGCGGCGCGCGCACGGCGCCCGGTTTCGTCGGCGAGGCGAAGAAGCTGCCGAAGGCGATGTAATCGGCACCGATGCGCTTGGCTTCCCGCGCCCGCCCGATGTCGTCGTAGCAGGAAATGCCGAGGAGCTTTCCCGGCCCGAGCGCGGCGCGGGCGGCGGCCAGGTCGCCGTCCTCGCGGCCGAGGTGGGCGCCGTCGGCGCCGGCTTGCAGCGCCAGGGCCGGATCGTCATTGACGATCAGGCGCGCGGCGTGTTGGCGGCACAGGGCGGCCAGGGCGCTGCCCTGCTCGCGGCGCAGGACGGCGGCAGCCTGCTTGTTGCGGTATTGCACCAGTCGCACCCCGCCGAGCAGGGCCTGCTCGACGCGGCGCAGCAGGGTGGTCGTGTCGGCCAGGTCGGGCGTGACGGCGTAGAGGCCCCTAAGCATCTTCGCCGGGTTCCGGCTCGCGCGCCCAGAAGAAGCGGTCGGGCAGGTACTGGCCCATGCCGGGCCGAAAGCCGTTCTCCAGCGCCTGCCAGGTGTAGTCCTGGGCGTCGCGCACCGCCTCGGCGATCTCCAGGCCGTTGGCCAGGTTGGCGGCAATGGCCGAAGCCAGGGTGCAGCCGGAGCCGTGGTAGCTGCCGGGCAGGCGCTCCCAGGCATCGGCGCGGACCAGGCCGTTCTCGCCGTAAAGGGAATTGACGACCTGCGGCGTGTGCTCATGGGTGCCGGTGATCAGCACGTACTCGGCGCCGGCGCCCACCAGGCGCCGGGCGCACTCGGCGAGACCCGGATCGTCCTCGTCGTTGCTCTCGTCGAGCGCCAGGCGGCGCGCCTCGATGCTGTTCGGCGTGAGCAGGGTGGTCTGCGGCAGCAGCAGTTCGCGCAAGGCGGAGATCATGTCCTCGCTGGCCAGCTCGTCGCCGCGGCCGGAAGAGAGCACCGGGTCGAGGACGAGGGGAATGTCGGGGTAATCGGAGATGATCTCGGCGATGGCGGCAATGTTTTCCACGCTGCCCACCATGCCGACCTTGAAGGCGGACACGGACATGTCCTCGAGCAGGGCGCGCGCCTGGTCGGCGACCCAGTCGGCGTCGATCGCCAGGACGTCCTCGACGCCGGCCGAATCCTGCACAGTCAGGGCCGTGACCACCGAGAGCGGATGGCAGCCCATGCTGGAGAGCGTCATGATGTCGGCCTGGAGGCCGGCGCCGCCCGAGGGGTCGGAGGCGGCGAACACCATGACGATGGGGGGGAGCAGATCCTGTGGCATGAATGGGTTCCAGGGCGCCGGCTGGCGGGGCGGGAAGCGATTGGGTTAGACTGCCGCGATTCTAACCGAGAACGATCCCGAGACAGCTTCCCATGACGGCCGCCGCCCCCTATCGCACGTGGATGTGCCTGATCTGCGGCTTTATCTACGACGAGGCGGCCGGATTGCCGGAAGAGGGCATTCCTGCCGGCACCCGCTGGGACGACGTGCCACCCAACTGGGTCTGTCCGGAATGCGGCGCGCGCAAGGAGGATTTCGAACTGGTCGAAATCTGATCCGGCGTGTCAAAGTTGGCAGGGAAACCGCTGTTTTTTAGGTTATAGTTACAACGCTTGACCGCGAAGAATTACTTATATCCGAAGCTGCATCAGCGGCCCTGCTAGAGGAGGCAAAGAAGCGTGGCGGAAGCAGTCAATCTGGGCGGCGTCAAGGTGATGGTGATCGACGACAGCAACACCATCCGCCGCAGCGCTGAAATTTTCCTGGTGCAGGCCGGCTGCCAAGTGGTATTGGCCGAGGACGGCTTCGATGCGCTGGCGAAGATTGCCGATCACCACCCCGACATCGTTTTCTGCGACATCATGATGCCGCGGCTCGACGGCTACCAGACCTGCGCCCTCATCAAGAAGAACCCGCGCTTCGGCGTGACGCCGGTCATCATGCTGTCGTCGAAGGACGGCCTGTTCGACCGGGCGCGCGGGCGCATGGTCGGCTCCGACGAGTACCTGACCAAGCCCTTCACCAAGGACAGCCTGCTCAAGGCCGTCGCTGCCCACTTGCCGCAGCGTGTTTCCTAAATTGCATTCGTAGCGAGGTAAGGTTATGCCCATCAAGAAAATTCTCATCGTCGACGACTCTCCGACCGAGCGCCACGCCCTGAGCGAACTGCTCGTCAAGAGCGGCTTCAACATTGTCACGGCCGAGAGCGGCGAGGAAGCCATTTCGAAATCGAAATCCGAGATGCCCGACCTGATTCTCATGGATGTCGTCATGCCGGGCATGAACGGCTATCAGGCCACGCGCACGATCACGCGGGAGGAGGCGACCAAGCACATTCCCGTCGTCATGTGCACCAGCAAGGGGCAGGAGACCGACAAGATCTGGGGCATGCGCCAGGGCGCCAACGACTACCTGGTCAAGCCGATCGACCCGAAGGTGTTGCTGGAGAAAATTGCGGCGCTGGGCTGAAGCGCTGTTTTCCGATGGCCAAGAAGAAGATCAGCCTGAGGGAGTTCCAGGAAAGCCTGGTGCAGCGCCTGACGAGCGCCCGCGCCGGCCAGACCTCGCGGGCCTTGCTGGGCGTGCGCGCCGGCCGCGACCACTGGCTGCTCGACCTGGCCGATTCGGGCGAGATCCTGCCGCTGCCGCCGTTCACCAGCGTGCCGCTGACCAAGCCGTGGTTCTGCGGCATCGCCAATATCCGCGGCTCGCTCTACGGCGTGGTGGATTTTTCCGCTTTCCAGGGGGGCGAGCCGACGCCGCAGAATGCCGACAGCCGGCTGCTGATCGTCGGCGGCCGCCTCGGCATAAACAGCGCGCTGCTGATCAATCGCACCCTTGGCTTGCGCAACATCGAGCAGATGGAGCCGCGCGCGGCAGAGGCCGATGCGCGGCCGTGGGTGGGCGAGCAGTATGCCGACCCGCAGGGCAATGTTTGGAAACGTCTGAATTTGAAAAATCTGCTTGGACAGCCTGATTTTCTGGAAATCGGGCTGCAGTGACCAGGAAGTTACCGGTTAAAACTAGACGCTGAACATCGGAGACATCGGCATGGCATTCAAATTCAAGCTTCCCTCCTTACTGACACCGCCGGAAGGCACGGCGGCTGGCGAGGACACCTCGCAGAGCACGATCATGGACAACCTGCAGCAGGCGGCGGTGCGCGGCGCCCGCTTCAAGCTGCCCGGGCTCGGCGACAAGCCGATCGGCATCCA
>JAEHDO010000170.1 GCA_016880375.1 Betaproteobacteria bacterium
CGCGACGAGCTGGCGGCGCTGGTGGGCAGGCTGTCGGCCTTCTACGAGCGGGGCGACCTGGAGGCCTTCCTCGCCCTGTTCGACGAGGAGGTGCGCGCCGAAAAGGGCGGCAAGGCGCGCATCCGCAGCGACTACGACACGCTGTTCCGCAGCACGGCGGCGCGCCAGCTCCTCATCTACGACGTGAGCTGGGTGAAGGAAGGCGAGCTCTTCCGCGGCGACGGCAGCTTCCAGGCGCGGGTGCTGCGCAAGGACGAAAGCGCGGCGCGGGTGTACAGCGGCAGCATCCGGCTGGAAGTGCACAAGCGCAACGACCAGCCGCTGATCCGCGGCATTTTCCACAAGGCGGGCTGAGCCGGCGCAGCACGCCGGCGGGGAGAAACTGGCGCGCCCGAGACGATTCGAACGTCCGACCCCTGCCTTCGGAGGGCAGTACTCTATCCAGCTGAGCTACGGGCGCGAGGCCGCACAGGATAGCGGTTTTCCCCCGCAGCGTCCAATCCGAGCCGCTATAATCCGGGCTTTACCAGCACTCGAGGAAGCACAAAATGGCCGAGCAGAATGAACCTTGCGGCGGGCTCTGCGCCTCGCCGGCCCTGATCGCCGTCGCCCTGGTGGCGGCCCTCGCCCTGCCGGTTGCCGGATATTTCGTGGCCAAGCTGTTCGGCGGCAAGCCGTCGGGCGATCTCGGCGAGGAAGCCGCGCTGCGGCGCATCCTGCCGATCGCGCAAGTGACGCTGGCCGGCGGCGCCGGCGGCGGCGCCAAGGCGGCGAAGGGCAGCGAGGAGATCTACAAGGCCACCTGCGCCGCCTGCCACGATGCCGCTGTCGCCGGCGCGCCGAAGATCGGCGACAAGGCCGCCTGGGCGCCGCGCATCGGTGTCGGTCTGGAGAAGCTGACGGCCTCCGGCATCAAGGGCAAGGGCGCCATGCCGCCGAAGGGCGGCGCGGACCTTTCCGACGCCGACTTCACCCGCGTCGTCGCCTGGCTGGCGAACAAGTCCGGCGCCAGCTTCAAGGAGCCGGCCGCGCCCAAGGGCCCGGCGGCACCTGCTGCGGCGGCACCTGCACCGACGGCGGCGGCAGCCGCTGCGACACCTGCAGCTGCTCCAGCGGCCGCACCCGCCGCACCTGCCGCCGCGACTCCGGCCCCTGCGGCAGCCGCGCCCGCCGCAGCCGGCCCGGGCAAGAAGGTCTACGACAGCGCCTGCGTCGCCTGCCATGCCTCCGGCGTGGCCAATGCACCGAAGTTCGGCGACAAGGCGGCCTGGGCGCCGCGCCTCGCGACCGGCCTCGATGCCCTCACCACCAGCGTCATCAAGGGCAAGGGCGCCATGCCGCCGAAGGGCGGCAACGCCTCGATCCCCGACGCCGACATCCGCGCGGCAGTGGAGTACATGGCGGCCGCGGCGAAGTAATCCCCTCTCCCCCGGCCCCTCTCCCCGCAAGCGGGGCGAGGGGAGCTTATCTCGCCAGCAGGGCGCGCATCTGCGCCAGGCGGGCGGCGCCGGAGGCGCGGTCGGCCGGCTCGGCGGCCTTGCCGCCGGTCATCTTCAGGTCGTCGCCCATCTCGGCGATGAAGCGCGAGGGTTCGCAGCTGCGCCACTCCCTGCCGGCCTTGCGCCGCTCGCAATACGAGATCACCAGGCTGCGCTCGGCGCGGGTGATGCCGACGTACATCAGGCGGCGCTCCTCTTCCACCGTGCCGGCGTCGATGGATTCGCGGTGCGGCAGGAGGCCCTCCTCGACGCCGACGAGGAAGACGTGCCGGAATTCCAGGCCCTTGGCGGCATGCAGGGTGGCGAGCTGCACCTGGTCGCCGCCGTCATCGGCCTTGTCGAGCATCGAGATCAGCGCCACGGCCTGCGTCAGCTCGAGCAGGGTCTTGTTCTCCTCCTCGCCCTTGCGC
>JAEHDO010000171.1 GCA_016880375.1 Betaproteobacteria bacterium
ATCAGGTGGGTCAATTGGTCGGCGGCGACGCCCTGCCCCAGCATGGTGTCGGCCATGCTCCGGATGTCTTTCGAACAGGCCTGCAGCGCAGCCAGGTCCTTCGCCTCGCGGATGTTGCCGGTGACGTCGTTGAGGCCGGTGCGCTGCAAGGCGAACAGGTCGTTCTGCGAGACGATGCCGAGCAGGCCGCCCGCGTCGTCGACCACCAGCAGATGTCGCAGGCCGCGACGCCCCATGATGAGGGCGGCCTGGTAGGCCGTGGTTTGCGGCTTGACGGTAATCACGCCTGCGGTCATGACCGCGGCAATCGGCAAGTCGAGCGTGCAGCCGGGCAATGCCACCCGATGCAGCAGGTCGCGCAACGTGAATATCCCCAGCGGCAGCCGCGTACTGCCATCGGCGATGATGATGGAACCAATGCGCTTCTCGTCCATCACCTCGATGGCCTGGCGCACCGTGGAATCCAGCGGTACCGTCACCGGCTGGCGCCGGATGAGGCTGCCAAGCGGGCTGTACATCGCCTGGAAATCGCCCTTCATGGGCTGGCGGGTGGGTTCTTCCATGGTCGGTCTTGTCCGTTCAGTACTTGACTCGGGCGTAGTAGGTGCGCTCTGCCGCCTCGCGCGCTTCGCGCAGGCTGCAGATGCCCATCTCCGCCAGGAGGGGGATCATTTTGAGGAAAACTTCCCCGGTGACGATGGCGTCGCCGAGGGCGGTGTGGCGGCCGATGACATTGACGCCGAGCCGCTCGCAGATCGCCTCCAGCTTGTGCGATTCCTGGTTGGGATGGATCACGGCGGAGAGCAGCAGCGTGTCGAGCACCGGCTGGTGGAAGCGGATGCCGGTCGCCTCCTCCTTCAACTGCAGGAAGCGCATGTCGAAAGCGGCGTTGTGCGCGACCAGCACGGTGTCCTCGCAGAAGGCGTGGAATACCGGCAGCACCTGGCCGATGGTCGGCTGACCGGCCACCATCTCCTCGGTGATGCCGTGGATGGGAATGCCTTCCGGCCGCAACGGGCGGCGCGGGTCGATGATCTGGTCGATGCTCTCGCCCCGAAGCAGGCGGCCGTTCACGATGCGGGTCGCGCCGATCTGGATGATCTCGTCGCCGGCCGAGGGCTCCAGCCCGGTGGTCTCGGTGTCGAAGACGGTGTAGGTCAGTTCCGTCAGCAGGCGATCGTCGAGGGCGCGGCTTTCCTCGGTCTGGCGGAAGAGGTTGAAGTCGTAGTATTCGGGCCGGCTCTCCGCGTGCAGCAGCGCCGCAGGTTCGACGGTTTCCTGCGGCAGGGCCGAAGGGATCAGCATGCGGATAAAGGCGCGGTGCGAGGTCTTCTCGCGCTCGAACCAGATCTCGCCGCCGTGGCGCTCGATCACCTCGCGCAGGGTCAGCGGACTGTTCTCCCCCGCCACGTTCATCGGCTCGATCTCCCATGCCAGCAGCGTCTGGCTGCTCATCACCGCCCCGGTCCAGATGAGGTCGAGGTGCGCCAGGCGTCCGGCCGGAGTCAGGCGAAAGCGGATTTCGCGAATATCGTATTCGTCGCGCAGGCGCGAAGCCAGATAGGTCACGCCATGCAGCAGCGAAAAACTGTCCACCTTGATCCAAACGCCCTCGGCGACCTCCTCGGATTTGGTGGGCAGCTCCAGCTTCTGCTCGATGCGCCGCCGCGCCGCGGCGATGAGTTCTTCGCCGAGCATGTCTTCGAGCGGCCAGCGGGCCTTGAGCGCATCGGAAAACTCCGTCACCGTCCGGTCGAGCCGCTGCCCCATGGTTTCCACCTCGTCGCGGATGATGCCGACGAAGCGGTCGCGCTGCCCGACGTCCATGTCCGGGTAATCGTGCAGGTTCTCGACGGCGGCGCGGATGTTGCCGAGCGAGGCGCGGCTGCCCTCGGTGAGGGACTGCAGCAGGGTGTCGCGCCGGCCCTCCATCTCGAAATTGCGCGTGATGTTGTCGAGCATGAGGACGTAGCCGGCGATGGCTCGTTCGCCCTCCGCTCCGCCGTCCCGTGCGGCCCCGAGCACCGGCGCCATCTGCACGCGGATCAGCTGGCCGGCGCGGCTGGTCGTGACGAAGTTGGCCGTCGGCTGCTGGCTGCCGCGCGCCAGGCGCTGCTGGATGTTCTCCAGGGCGTGGGTGATGAGGTTGCGCTCGAGGATGGCAAAGATCGATCGCCCGAGTCCGATCAGGACGCCGTCCCGTGCGGACTGACTTTCGCCGGCCAGCGCCTTGAACTGCAGGCGGGCGCGGTTGTTGTAAAGCAGGATGCGTCCGTCGAGGTTGCACACCACGACGCTCTGCGTCAGCTCCGACATGAGGGCCGCCAGCCGGTTCTTCTCCTCTTCGATGGAAGATCTGGCCTCGCGAATCCTCTCCTCGACGTCCCGTTGCAGGGATTCGCGCTGCTCGGCCAGGGCATTGACCACCTGGGCCAGAGTCTTGATTTCCGGCGCCCCAAGCTCCTGCAACCGCAGTCCGGGATTGGCGCTGACCATGACCAGCGCCTGCTCGCGAAGCGTCATTGGTGCCTGCACGTAGGCGCGGTAGATGGTGCTGACGATCAGGCCGAGGAAGAACCAGGCGAAGAGGATGATCAGGATCGACAGTTCGATACGCGGCGTCAGGATGGCGAGCAGCGCCTGGCGCTCCGCCTCCTTCATGTCGGCCCACAGCACGCCGGCCAGCGCACTGAAAAGCACGACCAGCAGGAGATAGAGGCCAGCCAGAATGAGGGCCAGCTTGAGCCGGCCGGTTTTCCCTGCCATCAAGCCATGTCCAGAATCTGCCGCACCTGGGCAATAAGATCCTTGGTGGAAAACGGCTTGGTCATGTAGGCATCCGCACCCAGGGCCGTTCCTTTGGCCACCTCGGTGTCGCGTCCCTTGGCCGTAAGCATCACGACCTTGATCGATTGCCATTCGGGATTGGCGCGGATCGTCTGGCAAACTTCGAAACCGTTCTTCTTCGGCAGCATGATGTCGAGCAGCACCAGGTCGGGCTTCTTCTCCTCGACAGACCTCAGTGCCGCCTCCCCGTCTGCGGCAACAGCCACCTCGAAACCCTCGCGCTTCATGAGGAATTCAAGCGAAACGACGATGTTCGGCTCGTCGTCGACGATCAGTATGCGTTTGCTCATTTTTCCGTTCTCTCCTCGTGGCGTGTGTCGCCTTCTCTGTTCAAGGGCAGGGTAAACGAGAAAGTCGCCCCCTGGCCCGGACTGCTTTCCACCCACAACCGCCCGCCGAAATGTTCGATGATCTGCCGGCTGATCGGCAGCCCCAGGCCGGTACCTTGCGGCTTGGCGGTCATGGTATCGCCTACCTGGCGAAATTTCTCGAATATGGTGCGCTGATCCTGTTCGCTGATGCCCGGACCGTTGTCCTCGACGTCGACGCGCACTGCATCGCCCCCGGCCGACAGCTTGACCGCCACACGCCCGCGATCCGCCTCGCAGAATTTGACCGCATTCGAGAGCAGGTTCAGCATGACCTGGATCAAGCGATCGCGATCCGCCATCACTTTCGGCACCCCCCCCTCGAGCGCCATGTCCAGGCTGAGGCGCTTGTCGCCGAACAGCGAGGAGGTCGCTGCGACAGACTCCTCGATGACCTCGTGCAAGTCGATCTCGGCGGTATGCCATTCCGCGTTCCCCGACTCGATCTTGGCCATGTCGAGCACCTGGTTGATCAATCGCGTCAGGCGCTCGGTCTCCTTGACGATGATGGCAAGAAATTTCTTGCGGTTGGCAAGGTTGGTCTTCGGATCCTCCAGCAGGATTTCCGAGAAGGCGCGAATCGAAGTGAGCGGTGTGCGCAGTTCGTGCGTCACGGTGGACATGAAGTCGTCCTTCATGCGGTCGAGCTCCTTCAGCCGCTCGTTGGCCGCGCGCAGTTCGGCCGTCGCTGCTTCCAGTTCCCGGGATTTCTGTTCCAGTTGGCGCGAATAGGCGCGCACCTGGGAGGCCTCGTCGAGGATGTTCATCACCTCGTCGATGCCGAGCGGCTCTTCCTTCACGACCGAGGCGACCATCACTCGGGCCGAGGCCCCGCCAATGGCGCCTGCGAGCAGGGTTTCGGCAAAATGCACCAGATCGGCGTTCGCCTGCAGTTGTTCAATCGAGGTCTGGCCGTGCCGCCGGGCATAGGCCAGGAACGCCTCGCGCGCCCGCTCCGGGCCGAGAAAGCGGCCGATCAGCGGCAGGAGATCCTGGACCTGGGCGCTGCCGCGCCAAAAGCGCGACCGCCCGGCACCCTCGGTATGCCGGAAGACGTCGACGAAAAGCGTGCCCTGGCTGGTTTCGACCACGTCCGGCCGCCTGCGCAACGAAACAGCGACATAGCAGCCGATGTTTGCCAGCATGCTCCAGAACAGGCTGTGCGATATCTCGTCCAGCCCGGCCAGCCCAAAGAGTTGCTGTGGCTTCAGCAGGGTGACGCCGAACAGCCCCTCCTTGATGAAATCCAGCGACAACCACCCGGACTTGGCGAAAGACGGCAGCAGCAGCGTATAGGTCCATACGGCAAAGCCGGCCGTCAAACCGGCAATGGCGCCCTGGCGCGTGCCGCCTTTCCAGTAGATGCCGCCGAAGATCGCTGGCGCGAACTGCGCCACGGCGGCAAAGGAAATCAGGCCGATGCCGACCAGCGCGTAGGCTTCACCGGCAGCGCGGAAGTAGATGTAGCCCAGCAGCAGGATGGCTGCGATCGCCCAGCGGCGAATGGACAGCAGCAGCCAGGACAGGTCCTGCTCCTCGTGCAGTCGCAGCGCCTTCCAGCGCAACAGCACGGGCATCACCAGGTCGTTGCAGACCATGGTCGACAGGGCGATGGTTTCGACGATGACCATGCCGGTGGCGGCCGACAGGCCGCCGATGAAGACGAACAACGCCAGCGCCTCCTGACGCTCGACCATCGGCAGGGTCAGCACGAAGGTGTCGGCATCGACGCTGCCGTCCGGGAAATGCAGCATGCCGCCGACGGCAATCGGCAGCACGAAGATGTTGATGAGGATGAGGTAAAGGGGAAACAGCCAGATCGCCCGCGCCAGGTGGCGCTCGTTAACGTTTTCCACCACGGCGATCTGGAACTGCCTCGGCAGGAACATGATGGACAGCATGGAAAGAAAGGTCAGCGACCACCAGCTGCCGTAACTCGCGCCCGAATCTGCCACCGTCATCAGCGCCTTCAGCTTCGGCACCAGCTCGGCCCGGTCGAAAATGTCGCCGAAGCCGTTGTAGATGCCGAAGGTGACGAAGATGCCGACGGCGAGAAAGGCCAGCAGCTTGACCAGGGACTCGAAGGCAATGGCCGCCACCATGCCCTCATGCCGCTCGGTCGCATCGAGATGCCGCGTGCCGAAGAGGATGGTGAAGGCGGCGAGGATCATGGCGATGTAGAGCGCGCTGTCCTGCAGCAGCGGCTGCGCACCCGCTTTCGCCGGCATGACGATGCCGGGGTAGTTGAGCAGGATGATGAAGCTGTTCGACACCGCCTTCAGTTGCAGCGAGATGTAGGGCACGATCCCGACCACGGCGATGATCGTCACCAGCCCGCCGAGCGACTGGCTCTTGCCGTAGCGGGATGAAATGAAGTCGGCAATGGAGGTGATGCGGTTGGCCTTGCTGATGCGGATGATCTTCAGCATGACGTACCACCACAGCCCGGCCATCAGCGTCGGGCCGAGATAGATGGGCAGGAAGCCGATGCCGGTCGTGGCGGCGCGTCCGACGCTGCCGTAAAAGGTCCAGGTAGTGCAGTAGACCGCCAGCGAAAGTGCATAGATGGTCGGATTGGCGATCACCGAGCGCCCGGCATCGGCGCGCTTGTCGCCGAAATAGGCAATGCCGAACAGCACGCCCAGGTAGGCGAAGGAAACGCTGGCGATGACCCAACCCTGAAGCACTTATTCCTTCCGCCGCTCGATGGCCAGCGCCATCAGGCCGATCAGCAGCGCCCACGCACCGAAGAGATAGAAGTAAAGCAGCGGAATGTCGACTATCTCGCCGGGCTTGTTGAAGAGGGCGATGAGCGGATAGTTGAACAGCACGCAGCCCAGCAGGAATATCGCTGCCAGGCGCTGTCCCGTGATGATGGAGCGATTCATGGCTCTCCCCTTCGTAGCTGCGGAACGCTGATGCCGTTTTGATTATAGCGTGTGCCCCTTCCGCTTATTCGGCAGGGCGAAAAAAAGGGCGCCGCACCGGCGCCCCTTTTCAATACGGCTACCCGCCTCAGGCAGCCGGTTCCTTGAGCTGCTGCAGAATGGCCGGATTTTCAAGAGTGGTGATGTCCTGGGTGATTTCCTCTCCCTTGGCTATCGAGCGCAGCAACCGGCGCATGATCTTGCCGGAACGCGTCTTCGGCAGGTTGTCGCCAAAGCGGATGTCCTTCGGCTTGGCGAGTGCGCCGATCTCCTTGGCGACATGGGTGCGCAGCGCGTCGGCGATCTTCTTGGCATCGGCACCCGACGGACGAGCCTGTTTGAGCACCACGAAGGCACACACCGCTTCGCCGGTAAGGTCGTCGGGACGACCGACCACGGCGGCTTCCGCCACCAGCGGATGGGCGACCAGGGCTGACTCGATCTCCATCGTCCCCAGGCGATGGCCGGAAACGTTGAGCACGTCGTCGATGCGGCCCATGATCCAGAAATAGCCGTCCAGGTCGCGGTTCGCACCGTCGCCGGCGAGGTAATACTTGCCGCCGAAATCCGCCGGATAGTAGGACGTCTTGAAGCGATCGGGATCGCCCCAGATGTTGCGGATCATCGACGGCCACGGCTTCTTGATGACGAGGAAGCCGCCCTTGCCCAGTTCAACGTCGGCGCCGGTCTCGTCCACGATGGCGGCCATGATGCCCGGCAGCGGCAGCGTGCAGGAGCCCGGCTTGGTCGGCGTCGCCCCAGGCAACGGGGAGATCATGATGCTGCCGGTCTCGGTCTGCCACCAGGTATCGACGATCGGGCAGCGGCCCTGGCCGACGGTATTGTGGTACCACATCCAGGCTTCCGGGTTGATCGGCTCGCCCACCGTGCCGAGGATGCGCAATTTGGAGAGGTTGTAGTTCTTCGGCTGATCGGCGCCGGCCTTGATGAGCGAGCGGATAGCCGTCGGCGCCGTGTAGAAGATGCTGACTTTGTGGTCCTGAATCATGCGCCAGAAGCGGCCGGCGTCCGGGTAGGTCGGCACACCCTCGAAGATCACCTCGGTCGCACCCATCGCCAGCGGGCCGTAGCAGACGTAGGAATGGCCGGTGACCCAGCCGACGTCGGCGGTACACCAGAAGACATCGTCCGGCTTGATGTCGAATACCCACTTCATGCTCATGACCGCGCCCAGCAGGTAGCCGCCGCTGGAATGCTGCACGCCCTTCGGCTTGCCGGTCGAACCGGAGGTATACAGGATGAACAGCGGGTGCTCGGCGCCGACGTAGGTCGGCGGGCATTCGTCGGACAGCCCCGCCTCCAGTTCGTGCCACCAGATGTCATGGGCGGCATTCCAGGTCACCGCGCCGCCGGTGCGCTTGTAGACGATGACCTTTTCGATGGAGTCGCAGCCTCCCATGGCAAGCGCCTCGTCCACGGCCGGCTTGAGCGGCATCTCCTTGCCGCCGCGATACTGGCCGTCGGCGGTGATCACCAGGCGCGCCTTGGCGTCGATGATGCGCTCCTGCACGCTTTTCGCCGAGAAGCCGCCGAATACCACCGAGTGGATCGCACCGATGCGGGCACAGGCCTGCATGGCCACCACGGCCTCGATGGACATCGGCAAATAAATCAGCACGCGGTCGCCCTTCTGCACGCCCAGTTTCTTCAGGCCGTTGGCGAAGCGGCAGACACGGTGGTAAAGCTCCTTGTAGGTGACTTTGGTCACCTGGCCGTTGTCCGCCTCGAAGATGATGGCGGTCTTGTTCGGGATGGCGTCGAGATGGCGGTCGAGACAGTTGTAGGAGACATTCAGTTCGCCGTCCTCGAACCAGGTGTAGAAGGGCGCCTTCGATTCATCCAGCACCTTGGCGAACGGCTTGTGCCAGATCAGGTTGTCACGGGCGAGCGCACCCCAGAACCCCTGGTAGTCCTTCTCGCTCTTGGCGTACAACTCCCGGTAGGCCTCCATGCCCGACACGTTCGCCTGGGCAACGCACTCGGGCGACGGCGGGAAAACGCGGGTTTCATTCAAGACCGATTCGATCGCGGACGACATCTGAACCTCTCCTCTGGCTAGTACTGGAATGTGACGGCGAAATCGCCTGCAAAGCCGTCGGCAGCAGAATTCGCCTTGGCCTTGTCAGGGGCAACCACTTGCTTGGATGTGGCCATTTTAGCGAAGGAAGCAATTTATAGGCACAAGCTTACGTCCATCTTACACGCCGCAGCCCTGCCATACCCCCTGCCGCATTGCAGCATGAGTGCTAGAATTTTGTTTTTCGGACGACTTTCGACAAAAACATGCAAAACGCCACCCACCGCTCCATCAAGGTACTGGAAAGCTTCATTTTCTGGAGCCGCTGGCTGCAGGCCCCCCTCTACCTCGGGCTGATCGTCGCCCAGGGCGTCTATGTCTATCAGTTCATGATCGAGCTGAGCCACCTGGTCGGCAAGGTCGGCAGCCTGACCGACACCGACGTCATGCTCATCGTGCTGGGACTGATCGATGTGGTGATGATCGCCAACCTGCTCATCATGGTCATCATCGGCGGCTACGAAACCTTCGTCTCCCGCCTCGACCTTGAAGGCCACCCCGATCAGCCGGAATGGCTTTCCCACGTCAACGCCGGCGTGCTCAAGATCAAGCTGTCCACCGCCATCATCAGCATCTCCTCGATCCACCTGCTGAAAACCTTCATCAATGCAGAAAACATCCCGGACAAGACCATACTCTGGCAGGTGGCGATCCACGTTACCTTCCTCGTCTCGGCCCTCACCATGGCCTGGACCGACAAGATCATGACCAGCTCGCTGATGCTGGCGAAGAAGCACTGAAAGGCCCCTCATGACCGCCATCCGCCAGGAAGATTTCATCCAGAGCATCGCCGACGCCTTCCAGTTCATCAGCTACTACCACCCGGCCGACTACATCAGGGCGCTGTCCGCCGCCTACGCGCGCGAGCAGAGCCCGGCCGCCAGGGATGCCATCGCCCAGATCCTCGTCAACTCGCGCATGTGCGCCGAGGGCCATCGCCCGATCTGCCAGGATACGGGCATCGCCGTGGTGTTCCTCAAGGTCGGCATGAACGCCCGCTGGGACGCCACGATGAGCGTGCAGGAAATGGTCGATGAAGGCGTTCGCCGCGCCTACAACAACCCCGACAACAAGCTGCGCGCCTCCGTGCTGCTCGACCCGGCCGGCGCGCGCAGGAACTCCAGGGACAACACCCCGGCCGTGGTGCACAGCGAGATCGTGCCGGGCGACCATCTCGAGGTGATCTGCGCCGCCAAGGGCGGCGGCTCCGAGAACAAGGCCAAATTTGCCATGCTGAACCCCTCGGATTCGATCGTCGACTGGGTGCTGAAGACCGTGCCGACGATGGGCGCCGGCTGGTGCCCGCCGGGCATACTTGGCATCGGCATCGGCGGCACGCCGGAGAAGGCCATGCTGCTGGCCAAGGAATCCCTCATGGCGCCGGTGGACATCCAGGAGTTGGCCGCCCGCGGCCGGAAGGGTGAAAGCCTCACGCGCGCCGAAGAGCTTCGCCTGGAACTCTACGAGAAGGTCAACGCCCTCGGCATCGGCGCCCAGGGCCTTGGCGGCCTCACCACCGTGCTCGACGTCAAGATCCTCGACTATCCGACCCACGCCGCCTCCCTGCCGGTGGCGATGATTCCCAACTGCGCCGCCACCCGCCATGCGCACTTCCATCTCGACGGTTCCGGACCGGCGAAGCTCGATCCGCCCGACCTCGATGACTGGCCGAAGCTCGTCTACGACGCGAGCAAGGGCAAGCGGGTCGATCTCGATACGGTCACGCGCGAGCAAGTCGCCGGCTGGCAGCCGGGTGACGTGCTGCTGCTCAATGGCAAGCTGCTCACCGGACGCGATGCCGCCCACAAGCGCATGATCGACATGCTCAACAAGGGCGAGAAGCTGCCGGTGGATTTCAGCAACCGCTTCATCTACTACGTCGGCCCGGTCGACCCGGTGCGCGACGAGGTGGTCGGCCCCGCCGGTCCGACCACGGCCACCCGCATGGACAAGTTCACCCGACAGATGCTGGAGCAAACGGGTCTGCTCGGCATGGTCGGCAAGGCCGAGCGCGGCCCGGCCGCCATCGAGGCCATCCGCGACAACCGGGCGGTGTACCTGATGGCCGTCGGCGGCGCCGCTTACCTGGTATCGAAAGCCATTCGCGCCGCGCGCGTGGCTGCCTTCGCCGACCTCGGCATGGAAGCGATCTACGAATTCGAGGTGAAGGATATGCCGGTCACGGTGGCGGTGGATTCGCACGGCACCTCGGTGCACCAGACCGGCCCGCGGGAGTGGCAGGCCCGCATCGGCAAGATCCCGGTGGTCAAGGGCTGAACCTTTTCAGGCGAGACTTTTCAGCCTGGCTTCGGCGTCTTCCGGGTTCATGCCGAGTTTGAGTTCGGCATCGATGAGCCTGAGCAGGGGCATGAGCTGGGCGGCGATGGCCGCCAGATGGGGCTTGACGCCCTCGGCCTCGCCGGCATGCAGCAGGGCCAGGGCATCCTCGATGCCGAGAACGGGAAGCGGGGCCTCGGCAACCGCCTCCGCTTCGACCGGTTTGGCGCTTAGCGCTTCCTCCTGCACCGCCCGCCCTTCGGCAAGCTGCAGAAGATGGGTCATGGTCTGCCATTCGTCATCCCGGCTGTTGGCCAGGCCGAACTTCAGGCCAACCTCGACGCGTTCGCCGCGATAACTGATGGTGGCATTGCGGATGGTCTGGTCCAGCCGGTTGGCGAAGGCGCGCGCATCGACGAGGCTGATGCCGGGGCATACCACGGTGAATTGCGCCGGACCGGTCTGCGACACCGTGTCTTCCAGTCGCACCCGCTTCGACAGGACGGCGCGAAACTGCTGGATCAACTGATCGCCGACAGGACGGCCCAGCTTGCCGGTGAGGTCGTCGAAACGGTCGATTTCCACGACGATGACGCTGATTTCGCTGCCGTGCCGCTGCGCCAGCGCCAGCGCCTGCCTGCCCTGCTGCTTGAGGTATTCCCCGGTTGGAAGCCCGGATTCCGGGTCGACCATGACCTGTCTGGACATCGCCTTGAGCTCGCTGCGCGTCTGCGCCATCTTGACCTGCGCATCGAGACGGGCGAGCAGTTCGGAGGTGCCTATGCCCTTGGTGATGAAATCGGTGGCGCCGCACTCCTTGGCACGATTGCGCGCCGATTCGTCCTCGTCGCCGGAAATCATGATGACCGGCATCTCGCGGATGCGGGCGATATCCGATGTGCGCACGCGCTGGAGGAGGCCATAGCCGTCGAGCTTCGGCATGCTGAGATCGGAGATCAGCACCTGGACGCCCGGATCGAGCATCAGCGTCTGCCAGCCGGCCTCGCCGTCGCCCTCCTCGCGCACGTCGAACTTGCCCTTGATCAGCTTGACGATGGACGCGCGCACCATGCGCGAATCGTCAACAATCAGGACGCGCGGCAATGCGGAGACGGCGGTGTCATTCATGATGAATGGTCAGCCGGCGCAGTCGACGACGACCCGGCCGTGCGCCTGGCCCTTGATGAATTCGTCGAAGACCGGCGGCAGGTCGGAAAGTTTGACGGTGCGCGTCATGCCGGCCAGATGCGCCGGGCGCATGTCGCCGGCGAGACGCTCCCATACCTTGCGGCGCAGCGGCATTGCGGTGTAGCCGGAATCGATGCCGAGCAGGCTCGCGCCGCGCAGGATGAACGGCGCCACCGTGGTGTTGAGGCTCATGCTTGCCGCCAGGCCGATGCTGGCGATGACGCCGTTCTGCTGCATGGTGCTGGCCATCCAGGCGAGCACCTCGCCGCCGAGGTTGTCCACGGCACCGGCCCACAGCGGCTTGTCGAGCGGCTTGATCTTGGCCAGGTCGAGTCCTGAGCGGAGCATCACTTCCTTCGCGCCCAGCCCCTTCAGGTAGTCCGACTGGCTTTCCTTGCCGGTCAGTGCCACGACGTCGTATCCCAGGCGGGACAGGATGTCGACGGCGATGCTGCCGACGCCGCCGGTGGCACCGCTGACGACGACCCGGCCGTTGGCCGGTTTCAGGCCGTTCTCCTCCATGCGCACCACGCCGAGAGCGGCGGTGTAGCCGGCGGTGCCCAGCGCCATCGAGTCGAACAGCGACATGCCCTTGGGCAGCGGCACCACCCAGTCGGCGGGCACGCGGCCGTATTCGGCATAGCCGCCGTGATGCGCCACGCCGATGTCGTAACTGGTGGCAATGACTTCGTCGCCTTCCCTGAAACGGGCATCGGTGCTGCGAACCACCGTGCCGGCCATGTCGATGCCGCCCACGCAGGGGTGGCGGCGGATGATGCGGCCGGCGCCGGTGGCCGCCAGGGCGTCCTTGTAGTTCACGCTGGAATAGGCGACCTTGATCGTCACTTCGCCCTCGTCGAACTGGTCTTCGTCGAGTTGCACAAAACCGGCAACGGTCTTGCCATCCTTCTGGTCGATCAGATAGGCCTTGAATGGACTCATGAGAGGAATCTCCTGTTGCGTTACGCGGCAGCCAACAAGCTGGCGACAATTGAATCGATTATACCCATACCAGTTTGCGCCATGATTTTCCGTTATAAGTCAGAAGCCTGCCAACCATTCTTCAAGTTGAGGCACATAAGGGACTTTACAAATGCCACCCCGACGCATATAGTCAAGTCCATGAATTTTAGACACATTGCCTTTGCCTTGTGTTTTTTGGCTTCAGCTTCCGTTTCCAGCGCCTCGGAGGATGCCTACGCCGAGAAGGGGCAGTCCTTGTTCGACCGCTATGCCTCGAATGCACAGGATCTGGTGGTGCGCGCCTTGTCATTCGTCGGAGTGAATTATCGGCACGGCGGCGAAACCCCTGAAACCGGTTTCGACTGCAGCGGTCTGGTTCGTCATGTCTTCCGGGAAAGCCTGGGCCTGCTGCTGCCGCGCACCTCGCGCGACATCAGCCGGGTGGGGGACACCGTGCAGCGCGACGAACTGCAGCCGGGCGACCTGGTGTTCTTCAACACCCTGCGGCGCGGCTTTTCGCATGTCGGCATCTATCTCGGCGAGGATCGCTTCGTGCACGCCCCCGCCAGGGGAGGCGAGGTCCGCATCGAGGACATGCGAAAGAGCTATTGGGTGAAGCGCTTCAACGGCGCACGCCGTATCGCCGCGGCTGACTTTGATAGCGTCGCCAATTAATCCTTCCTGAAACGCCCCCGTCCTGCGCGGAAACATGAAAAGACGCCCTCCGTTTGCGCTCCCTTGCCAGTTAAGTGTTAATGCGAATGATTTGCATTTGATTAAAAGTCTTGCTAGGATGTGGCCATCGAAAACCAGCGATGGAGCAAAACATGCAGTCGATACGTCCTTTCCTGTTCCTGTTTGCAGCCGCCTGCGCCGTGCCCGCATTGGCCCAGGAGAAAACGCTCAATTTGTATTCGGCCCGCCACTATCAGACGGATGAGGCGCTGTATGCCAACTTCACCCGCCTGACCGGCATCAAGATCAACCGCATCGAGGGGAAGGAAGACGAACTCCTCGAGCGCCTCCGCAACGAGGGCGCCAACAGCCCGGCCGACATCTTCATCACCGTGGACGCTGCCCGCCTGGCGCAGGCCGATGCGCTCGGCCTGTTCGCGCCGGTGAAATCGAAAACGCTGGAGGCGCGCATTCCCGAGAACCTGCGCTCGACCGACTGGTTCGCCTTCTCCACCCGCGCGCGGGTCATCATTTACAACAAGGCTGCCGTCAACGCTTCTTCGGTACAGAACTACGAGGACCTCGCCCATCCGAACCTGAAGGGCAAGGTTTGCGTGCGCTCGGGTGCCCACCCCTACAACCTCTCGCTCGGCTCGGCGTTGATCCATCACCTTGGCGAACAGAAGACCGAGGAATGGGCAAAAGGCCTGGTGGCCAATTTCGCCCGCGCGCCGAAGGGCGGCGACACCGACCAGATCAGGGCGGTGGCCGCCGGCGAGTGCGGCGTCTCGATCTCCAATACCTACTACATCGCAAGGCTGTTGCGCTCGGAAAAGCCGGAAGACAAGAAAGCCATGGAGAAGATCGGCGTCGTCTGGCCCAACCAGAAGAGCTTCGGCACGCACATCAACATCTCGGGCGGCGGCATGTTGAAGACCGCCCCGCACAAGGACGCGGCGATTCAATTCCTCGAATACCTGGCAAGCGACGAGGCGCAGGCCTATTTCGCCGACGGCAACAATGAATGGCCCGCCGTCAAATCCGTCAACGCCCGCAATCCCGCGCTGGAATCCCTCGGCCAGTTCAAGGCGGACAGTCTCAACGTCGGAACCCTGTCGAAAAATACCGCCCTGGCACAGAAGGTTTTCGATCGCGCCGGCTGGCGGTAGGAAGGTGTCCTTCAGGATTGCCGGGCGTATGAACCGCCCGGTTTTTTGTCATTTCGGAAAAGACTTGAAGCTATTCGGGTAACCTTCTGTTTATACGGCAAAGTAAATGCAAGGTACTGAGCCGATTGATAATTTTTAGAAGGAAAAGCCTAGAACCGACTCATGCCGGTAACAATCTCAGTCGTTAATACCATCACAAGGACAGCACGGAGATTGGCCATGGCTGCAACGGCTCAGGGCAAGGTCATGAAGGTGACGGCGCCGACTTTCCGCGACGAAGCCCTGTGGCGCAGGCGCGGATCGAGGTGGACCTGCATCAGCGCCGGCCCGGTGTTGCACTGGATGATCGGCAAACCCTATCACGAGGTCTCGCGCTACATCGAGCGCAAGGGCTGGCGGGTGATCTGGGGCTAGCAGGCAGCGGTTTTCGAGTTGCCCTTGGCGATCTGCCGAGACACGGCTATCAGCGGCAGCACGCCGACGGCAACGATCGCCAGCGCGGCCGTCGAAGCCTCCGCCAGCCGCTCGTCCGAGGCCAGCGTGTAGGCCTGCGTCGCCAGCGTATCGAAGTTGAAGGGTCGCATCACCAGCGTCGCCGGCAACTCTTTCATCACATCCACGAACACCAGCAATCCCGCTGTCAGCAGGCTCCCGCGCAGCAGCGGCAGGTGCACGCGCCGGAGCGTCGCGCCCTGCCCCAGCCCGAGCGAGCGGGCGGCGTCATCCATGCTCGGCGTGATCTTGCCCAGGCTCGCCTCCACCGCCTGCAAAGCGATGGCGAGAAAGCGCACGAGGTAGGCATACACCAGCGCGGCGATGCCGCCGGTGAGCAGCAAGCCGGGGTTGGCGCCCGACCAGGAGGCGATCCACCCAGCCAGCCAGTTGTCCAGGCGCGTCACCGGAATCAGCACGCCGACGGCGATCACCGAGCCCGGCACGGCATAGCCCAGCCCGACGAAACGGTTCAGCAACTGCGGCCAGCGCGAACGGGACATGCGCGCAGCGTAGGCAAGCAGCACGGCAAACCCCACCGCCAGCAACGCGGTCAATGCCGCCAGCGTGAAACTGTTTCCGGCCAGTTGCGCGAAGCGCACGCCGAACTGGGCGTCGCCCTCGCTCAGCGCCATGTTCAGCAGGATGCCGCCCGGCACGACAAATCCCAGCAGCAGCGGCACGCCACAGGCGAGCATCGCGCCTGCGGCCCGGAAGCCGGACAGCCGCCGCCCGGGATGCGGCCGGTTGCGCCCGGTGGTGTTGTGGAAGCGCGCCCGGCCGCGGCTCATGCGTTCCATCAGCAGCACCAGCACGACGAAGCCGAGCAGCGCGGCGGAAAGCTGGGCGGCAGCGGTACGGTCCCCCAGCGAGAACCAGACGAGGTAGATGCCGGTGGTGAAGGTCTGCACGGCGAAATAGGCCACCGTGCCGTAATCGGCCAGCGTCTCCATCAGGGCCAGCGCGGCACCCGCCGCAATGGCCGGCCGCGCCAGCGGCAGCGAAATGCGGAAGAAGCTGCCCCAGGCGCCCAGGCCGAGCGAGCGGCCGACTTCCAGCATGCCGCTCGCCCGCTCCAGGAAGGCGGTGCGCGCCAGCAGATAGACGTAGGGGTACAGGACGAAGATGAACATGGCGATGGCGCCGCCGAGGGTGCGCACGTCGGGGAACCAGTAATCGCCCTTCTGCCAGCCGAAGCTCTC
>JAEHDO010000172.1 GCA_016880375.1 Betaproteobacteria bacterium
CAGCATGCGCCGCATGCCGGACTGCAACGCCTGGCGCGCGATCTCAACCGGCTGTATCGCGACACGCCGGCGCTGCACGACCTGGATTTCGAGTCCGGTGGATTTGCCTGGAGCGATTGCCACGATGCCGATCAGTCGGTCCTCAGCTATCTGCGGTTTGCGCGAGATGGTTCCTTCGTTCTGGTGGCATTGAACTTCACGCCGGTGCCGCGCCCGGCCTACCGCATCGGTGTGCCGCAGTCGGGCAGTTATCGCGAGGTGTTCAACAGCGATTCCGCTTACTACGGCGGCAGCAATCTCGGCAACGGCAGTGGCGTCGCGGCGCGGCGCGAAGCGTATCTGGGTTTTCCCGCCAGCCTCAATGTCACCCTGCCGCCGCTGGCGGCGGTGATCCTGGTTCCCGTCTAGCGGGCTCCGCGCGCGTCGAGCAGGGCGTCGATTTCCGCCTCCGCCTCGATCCAGTCCTCCAGTGCGCTGCCTTCGGAAAAGCCTCGCCGCTCGGCCTTGAAATAGGCGGCCTCGGCGATTAAGTGCCTGCGGTCGTCTTCACTGAGGTGCCCGGAGGTTGCCTTGGCACGCTGGTGCGCTGCGGCGGTACGGACGGGCGCCGCCTTGACGGGTTTCTTCGCGGCGGTCCTGCTGGTCTTGCCTGATGTCGTGTTGGTGCGTGCCGGCATAGCAACCTCCTCCAAACGGTGGTCGGTTTCTTGTTGTTGCTATGACTTCATCCTACGCGGGGATTTTGACGTTTGATTGACAAACATCAAATTATTTGGTGTGCGCTGCAGCAATCGCCAGTGCGCCAAGCAGGCCGAGCCGTTCGTTGGTGATGACGCGAACGGGGAAGCCAGCCATCAGATTCGCATGCGCGCCCCGCGCACCGAAGGCGCGCAAGAAACCGCCCTGTTGCAGGCTGGGCAGGATCTTCGGCGCGATGCCGCCGCCGAGGAAAACGCCGCCGCGCGCCATGAACAGCAAGGCGAGGTCGCCGGCGAAGGCGCCGTAGGCGGAAATGAAAAGTTCAAGGGCTTGGCGCGCCAGCGGCTCAGTCTCGGCGGCGGCGGCGATGGCAGCCGGGTCTGCGACCGCCGTGCTGCCGGGGCTGACTTTGACCAGGCTTTCATAGATGGCGGCGAGGCCGGCGCCGGAGAGGACGTTCTCCGCCGTAACACGCCCGCCGGGCCGGTGCAGATGTCGCCATACCGCCAGCTGCGCTTCGTCGGCGGGGGAAAAACCGATGTGGCCGCCTTCGCCGCCGACGGTGCGCCAGCCGTCGCCCTCAGGGAGCAGCGCGGCGACACCGAGGCCGGTGCCGGCGCCGATCAGCAACCGTGGCGCGCCCTGCAGCGGGCGGCCTTCCTGCAGGGCGACGAGATCAATGGATCGGAGTGCCGCCACGCCCTGCGCCGCCGCGGCGAAGTCGTTGACCACCTCGACGCTGCCGATGCCGAAGTCCCGCGCCAGCGCCGGGCCATCGATGAACCAGGGCAGATAGGTGACCTTGGCGCGGTTGTCCTCTGCCGGGCCGGCGACACCGAAGCAGGCCGACGCGATATTGATTCCGGTGGGGCTGGCTTCATCGAGAAAGGCGCGCAGCAGAGCGGGGAATTCGCTCCAGTCGCGGCTGGGATAACGGCGCTCGCAGACGATGCCGTCGTCGTCGCCGGCGAGCGCCAGCAGCGTCTTGGTGCCGCCGATGTCTCCGCCGAGGATCATCGCGGCGTCCCGGTCACACCGCGACCGGCGCGGCGATGTGCGGATGCGGATCGTAGCCTTCCAGCGTGAAATCCTCGAAGCGGAAGTCGAAGAGGTTGCGCACCGCGGGGTTGATGCGCAGCTGCGGCAGGGCGCGCGGCACACGCGTCAGCTGCAGGCGTGCCTGGTCGAGGTGGTTGGTGTAGAGGTGGGCGTCACCGAGCGTATGCACGAAGTCGCCGGGCCGGTAGCCGCAGACCTGGGCGACCATCAGGGTGAGCAAAGCGTAGGAGGCGATGTTGAAGGGTACGCCGAGGAAGATGTCGGCGCTGCGCTGGTAGAGCTGGCAACTCAATCTGCCGTCGGCAACGTAGAACTGGAACAGG
>JAEHDO010000173.1 GCA_016880375.1 Betaproteobacteria bacterium
AGCAAAGTCAGTCCGACCGGCACGGCGGAGGGCAGCGTCGCCACCACCGGGTTGAAGCCGAAAAGGTGCGCCGCGCCGTAGAGGAAGACCAGGCCCATGAAGGCGGGCAGGACGATCACCTCGCGCGACAGCCAGGAGGTGCGCCACTTCGCCGCGGAGCGCCAGGCGCGTTCGGGATGGCCGAGGTGGAAGAAGGAAGCCCCCAAGCCGGCAACGAGGAAACCCAGCGCCAGCGCGCTGCCGAACGCATAGAAGCCGGCTGGCTGCGCCGGCAACAGGCCGAAGGCGGCATAGGACTCGACGGTGAACAGGGCGAGAAAAAGCCCCTGGCCGACGCCGATCAGGGTAGTTAGAAAGATGACGGAGAAAGCGGGATGCATAGTATCGGCCCTACCAGGAAGTGACGTCGTCGAGCGAAGGTTCGGCCTTCGACGGCTTGGGCAGCTTGCCGTCGACCTTGAGCGGGTTGTCGGCGCGCACCAGTTCGTCCTCGTGGATGCGCAGTTGGGTCTTGCGCCGCGGCAGGTAGTGGTTGGCCGGCTGCGTGCCCCATTCCGGCATGAGCGGATAGCCGCCGCTCTCGCGAATCGCCTTCGACACTTCGGAGTCAGGGTCATGCACGTCGCCGAACAGGCGCGCGCTGGTCGGGCAGGCCAGCACGCAGGACGGCTTGCGGTCGCGCTCCGGCAACGTCCTGTCGTAGATGCGGTCGACGCACAGCGTGCACTTCTTCATCACCTTCTGCTTCTCGTCGATCTCGCGCGCGCCGTAGGGGCAGGCCCAGGAGCAGTATTTGCAGCCGATGCACTTGTCGTAGTCGACGAGGACGATGCCGTCCTCCGCCCGCTTGTAGGAGGCCCCGGTCGGGCACACCGGCACGCAGGGCGGCTCCTCGCAATGCAGGCAGGACTTGGGGAAGTGCACGGTCTCCGTGTTCGGGAACTCGCCCACCTCGAAGGTCTGCACGCGGTTGAAGAAGGTGCCGGTCGGGTCGGCGCCGTAGGGATTGAAATCGCTCATCGGGCCGGCCTGTCCCGAGGTATTCCACTCCTTGCAGCTGGTCACGCAGGCATGGCAGCCGACGCAGACGTTGAGGTCGATCACGAGAGCGAGTTGTGTCATTTCTTCGCTCCCGTCATGTACGCCCAAAGGCTCTTGCGTTCCTCCTGCCCGGGATAGGGCTTCATCGGTTCGAACTGCGGCGAGGTTTCCGCCGTCTCGCCGGGACTGACTTTTGAAATCCGCACGCGCACGTCGTACCAGGCGGCCTGGCCGGTGATCGGGTCGGAGTTGCTGATGCGCGCCTGCCCCGCCGGCAGCTCTTCCGAAATAACGTGGTTGAGCAGGAAGCCCAGCTTCGACTCGTTGGCATCCGGCGCCAGGTTCCAGGCGCCGGCGGCCTTGCCGATGGCGTTCCAGGTCCACACCGTGCCCGGCTCCACCGCCTCGGAGTGGCGCGCCATGCAGCGCACCTTGCCCCACTGCGACTCGACCCAGATCCAGTCGCCGTCGTCGATGCCGGC
>JAEHDO010000174.1 GCA_016880375.1 Betaproteobacteria bacterium
GTCGCCAACAACCGCATGGCCGCTGCCGCGAAAGGCGAATACCTGCTGCTCCTCAACAACGATGCCGCGCTGCACCCCGGCGCTTTGGCGACGCTGATGCAGGAAGCTCTGCGCCTGCGGCAGCCTGCCATCCTGGGACTGGCGCAATACGATGCCGAGACCGGCGACCTGCTCGACATCGGCAGCCTGCTCGATCCGTTTTTCAATGCGGTGCCAAATCGCGATCCGAAACGCGAAGACGTGGGCATGGTGGCCGGGGCCTGCCTGTGGATTCCGAAGCGGCTGTGGGATGAACTGGGCGGTTTTCCGGAGTGGTTCGGCTCCATCGGCGAGGATCTCTACCTGTGCTGCCGTGCGCGGCTGGAGGGCCATCCCGTGCGTGCGTTCGGCGCGGCGGGCTTCAGGCATGGCGTCGGCGCCAGCTTCGGCGGCGGCAAGGTGCGTGGCGGCGTCCTGGCATCGACATTCAGGCGGCGCGCGCTGTCGGAGCGGAACAGGACGTTCGTCATGGCAATGACGTGTCCGGCGGCCGTCCTGCCGCTGCTGCTGTCGCTGCACCTGTTCTTGCTGTTGCTCGAAGGCGTGGCGCTCACTTTGCTGAGGCTGGATGGACGATACCTTTCGGAAATCTATCTTCCCGCACTTGCAGCGACCCTTTCCAGACGCCGCGTGCTGATCGACTATCGGCGCAAGATCAGGCAGCGGCGCCGTGCCGCAGCGGCTGACTTTTTCTCCGCCTTCGTCTGCGTGCCCCACAAGTTGCGGATGCTGTTGCGGCACGGCCTGCCGCGGCTGAGCTGAGCCGCGCTCAGCGACCGCCGTTGAGCAGCCAGCGGACGACGCGGCGCAGGCGCGGGTAGCCCTTCAGCCAGCCGCTCAGCCTGCCCAGGGTAAGGTAGGCATGGTAGGCGAGCACGGCGCGCAGGTCGGGCAGCAGCCGGCGCTGCGCTTCGCTGGCGAGTATGGCGTCGGGCGCCTCCGAAAAGCTGCGTTTGCGTGCAGGATCGTTGCGTGCGCCTAGCGTTGCCTCGAGGTAGCGTCGCTGGTATTTCCGGTCGGGTTCGAGGTGGCAGCCCTCGGCCCATTCGTTCCAGGCGTTGATGAACACCAGCCTTTCCTGTCCGGGAAAGTCCTGCGCCGTCCTGGAGATCGCCTGCGCCAGCCAGCACTCGTAATTCTCGGGGGAGGTGTCCAGCACGATGACGCCGCGGTTGCCCGTTCGCGGTGTGTTGTCCCAGGCGGGGAAGACGCCGCGGAAGACGTTGGGGTGCTGGTAGCGCCTATCCAGGTACGTCTTTGCAATCTCCCTGTAATCCACTGCGTAGCCGGCGAAAGGATCGCGGAAGGCGATGTGCCGCGCCAGGTTCCGGCTCTGCAGGTTGTGGGGCGGGAATTCCACGCCGCTGTCGAAGCCGAACTGGGCGTAATCCAGGTTGCCGTGCGTCAGCGCGGCGCAGATATGGATTTCGCCGATGCCGGCCGAGCGGCAATAGTCGCGCCAGACGGCCGCAGTCTTCTTTGCGTCGGGCAGATGCTGGGGGCGGTAGACAATGAGGAACGGCGCACCTTCGACCCGGATATAGCGCGGATCGGAGAAAAAGGGCACGAGGCTCTTGATGAAATTGAGGTCGTCGTCCGGCAGGTAGCGCTGGGCGATGAGGATCTCGTGCTCGGCTGCGTCCCACCGGCGAGTCCAGTTTTCGTTGGCCCAGCACAGGCAGAACGGCATGTCGCTCGCGGGGTCAGCCAGCATGTCGTCGAGCGGCTGGTTGAGCAGGCGCGTTCCCGAGAACCAGTAGTAGTGGTAGCAGAAGCCGTCGATGCCGTATTCCTTCGCCAGGCGGATCTGGTCATGGCGCGTTTCGCGTACGCGCAGGTCGTAGAAGCCGAGATCGGTCGGGAGATGGGGCTGGTAGTGGCTGTCGAAGAGGGGCTGCGCCTTGGTGACGTTGGTCCATTCCGTAAAGCCCTTGCCCCACCAGGCGTCGTTTTCCGGGATCGGATGGAATTGCGTGAGATAGAAGGTGATCAGGAGCGGCTTTTGATCGGGCTTGCTCATGTGCGTCGATTCGTTCATCGATAGCGGCTTCCGAGCTTCAGTGCCGGATCCCCAGGCGCTGCAGGACACGGGAGATCCTGGCCCGGGTATTCAGGCTCAGGAACGAGATGAAGAATCCGAGCAGGCGGTTGCGGCGGGCGCCGGCGCTGAAGCCGCCCGCGCCGGGCGCCGGCACCGCCAGCGATTCGAGCTGCAGCGCCCTGCCATCGGTGGCCAGGGGCACGGCCTTGAGCACGACCTGGTAAACATTGCCGAAGCGGTTCCATTCCAGCGCCTTGCGCGCCTGGCTGGGAAGTTTGCGCCAGCGGTTGGCGAACTCGGTCTGCTCCGGCGAGCGCACCACGAAATCGGCCTCGACGATCTTGAAGCCGGCATCATCGAACAGCTTCTGGATGTTGTGGATGCCCCAGAAGCGGATGTGGGTCTTGTCCAGCAGGCCCCAGGGCTGATACTCGAAATCCTCGTTCAGGAGGCAGGCTACGACGGCGTTGTGGGCCACATGGGGCAGGGAGATGACCACATAGCCGTCCTCGGCGAGGAGCGGCAGCATCTTCTGCAGGGTGGCCCAGGGGTCATACAGATGTTCAAGGACGTCTGCGGCAACGATCACCGAGAATTTTTGCGCATCGCCGAGCAGGGCTGGCCACTCCGGGTCGTTCAGGTTGCAGGGATGAACCTGCTCGCAGAATTCCGCCACGATCTCGATGGCCTTTGCATCCAGTTCCAGGGCGGTAATGCGACAGTTGTTCCCGTGCAGGTGCCGGGTGATGGAACCCGGGCCGGGGCCGAGCTCGAGAACCCGATTGCCGGTCCCCACCATGCGGATGACCTTGGCGGCGGCGGTGTCGGGATTGACCTTGTACTCGTATTTATGGCGCTGGGATGTCATTTGCTAGGATTCTGGCGCGCCCTGATGCGCGCATTGATTCGCTGGCCGTAGCGGATGCCCGGGATCTCGACGAGACGATAGCTCGCTTCCGAAAATACCAGGAGCGTCAGCAACACCAGTCCTGCGCAAGCGAAATAGGCATAGGCTCCGATCGCCGGAGTCAACATGCCATAAAGCGACTGCAGCGGCTTTCTCAGGAATAAGATAACCACAGGATGGAGCAGATATACGCTGTAGCTCCGCTCTCCCACATATTCGAAAAACCTGTTCGCGCACCAGCGACTGGGCCATTTGCTCTGCCACAGGGCGAGGGCGGCGAACCCGAATCCCCACAGCAGGATATCCGGACGCCAGCCATTGTACCTTCCCCCAAACAGCAGGGCGAGAATCAGGAAGGTTGCGAGGGCCGATACGCCCAATCGCATGGCCGGGGTGTTCCATTCCCCGTCGGCTGCAATGCGGAAGGCGTACATGCCGAGGGCGAAAAAGCACAGGTTGGGCGTAAATGAATAATAGGCCCAGTTATCGCCGTAGAGGGACGCCGTGTGCTGGAAATGCACATGCAGAACCGAACGGGAGGCATAGGAGATGAGAATGCTGGCGAGGACGAGCGCCAGCGTTCCTTTGCTCGAGCGGACCGTCAGCAGCAACACGGGCAGGATGGCATAGAAGATCATCTCGACACCCACCGTCCAGCCGGCCATGACGATGCCCGCCCAGGGCGCGAAGCCGAACGTGAAGGTGAGGTTGAGCAGAAGCACCTGTGGATTGACAGCCAGATAGTGTGCCTTGATGGAAGGCCAGATCACCATGCCGGCGAGGATGCAGTAAAAGAGCGGCGCGATGCGGAAGAAGCGCTTGACGAAATACTCGGTCATCCAGGTCGGGCGGTGAAGGGTGTGCTCGGTCGAGTGCATCAGCGAGAAAGCGCTGAGGAGGAAGAAGAGATGCACCCCCTTGCCGAAATCCCCGGCGATGAAGATGAACGGGGCAGGCACTTTGATGTTTGCGATGTGCACCAGATGAAACAGCACCACCGCCAGTGCAGCTATGCCGCGCAATCCGTGAATGCCGGGAAGCAGCCGTTCCTGCGGGATCGTAGCGGAGCGGAAGGGCGCGGGGGAGGTCATGCGACGCCGGCGATATCCCTGTCAGGCCGTCTTCTGCCAGAAGATGCCGACGCCGTCGATTTCGATGATCCCGTCCCTGATGTTGCGCGTGGCCCGGAATTCGTCCACGGCCTTGCGGCATCCCTCGACGACCCGGTAATCATCGACAATGACATAGCCGCCGGGGGATACCCTGTCGTACAGGTGGGTGAGGGCATCCATGGTCGACTCGTACATGTCGCCGTCCATGCGGAGGATGGCCAGCGGGCCGGTCGGTGCGCCGGGCAGGGTGTCCTTGAACCAGCCCTTGAGAAATGCGACCTGTTCATCGAGCAGGCCATACTTCTCGAAATTCCGCTTGACGGTCTCGATGGGAACGGCCAGTTCGATGTAGGTGTGGAACTTGTCCCCGGCATCGGCCGGGTAGGCGGGGTCCGGAGGCGGCAGCCCCTCGAACGAATCGGCCGCCCATACCCTGCGGTCCCTGACACCGTAGGCTTCCAGGATTGCCCTCAGGTAGATGCAGGCGCCGCCGCGCCAGACGCCGGTCTCGATGAAATCCCCTGGAACGCGGTTGAAGAGCACCTCCTCCGCCAGCTCGCGCAGGTTCCCCATTCGCTTCCTGCCGATCATCGAGTGGGCGACGGAAGGCCA
>JAEHDO010000175.1 GCA_016880375.1 Betaproteobacteria bacterium
CCTTCGACAGCGCGTTGTCGCGGATCTGCGCGCCGGGGTGGCCCTTGGCGAGGTCGGCGGCGTGGGCGGCGATCTTGTAGGCGATGATGCCGTCCTTGACGTCGTCCTTGTCCGGCAGGCCGAGGTGTTCCTTCGGCGTGACGTAGCAGAGCATGGCGGTGCCGAACCAGCCGATCATCGCCGCGCCGATGGCGCTGGTGATGTGGTCGTAGCCGGGGGCGATGTCGGTGACCAGCGGGCCGAGGGTGTAGAAGGGCGCCTCCTTGCAGTGCTTCAGCTGCAGCTCCATGTTCTCCTTGATGAGGTGCATCGGCACGTGGCCGGGGCCCTCGATGATGGTCTGCACCTCGTGCTTCCAGGCGATGTCGGTGAGTTCGCCCAGCGTCGCCAGTTCGCCCAGCTGCGCCTCGTCGTTGGCGTCGTGCACCGAACCGGGGCGCAGGCCGTCTCCGAGGCTGAAGCTGACGTCGTAGGCCTTCATGATCTCGCAGATGTCCTCGAAGTGCGTGTAGAGGAAGTTCTCCTGGTGGTGGGCCAGGCACCATTTGGCGAGGATCGAGCCGCCGCGCGAGACGATGCCGGTCAGGCGCTTCGCGGTGATGGGGATGTAGCGCAGCAGCACGCCGGCGTGGATGGTGAAGTAGTCGACGCCCTGCTCGGCCTGCTCGATCAGCGTGTCGCGGAAGATCTCCCAGGTGAGTTCCTCGGCGCGGCCGTCGACCTTCTCCAGCGCCTGGTAGATCGGCACCGTGCCGATCGGCACCGGGCTGTTGCGCACGATCCACTCGCGCGTCTCGTGGATGTTCCTGCCGGTGGACAGGTCCATCACCGTGTCGCCGCCCCAACGGATGGCCCAGGTCATCTTTTCGACTTCCTCCTGGATGCTGGAGCCGAGCGCCGAGTTGCCGATGTTGGCGTTGATCTTGACGAGGAAGTTGCGGCCGATGACCATCGGCTCGGCTTCCGGGTGGTTGATGTTGGCGGGGATCACGGCGCGGCCGCGCGCCACCTCGTCGCGCACGAACTCCGGCGTGATGATCTTCGGGATGGATGCGCCGAAGGTCTCGCCGGGATGCTGGCGCAGGAGCAGGTCGGCAAGGTTCTCGCGCTTCTGGTTCTCGCGGATGGCGATGAATTCCATCTCCGGGGTGACGATGCCGCGGCGGGCATAGTGCATCTGCGAGGCATTCATCCCGGCCTTGGCGCGGCGCGGCCTGCGCTTCAGGTCGAAGCGCATCGCGGCGAGCGCCGGGTCGGCCTCGCGCTGCCGGCCGTAGGCGGAGGAAAGTTGAGCCAACTCTTCCGTGTCGCCGCGCTCCTCGATCCACTGCTGGCGCAGGGCGGGCAGGCCCTTGCGGATGTCGATCTTGGCCTCGGGGTCGGTGTAGGGCCCCGAGCAGTCGTAGACGCAGATCGGCGGGTTCTTTTCCGCTCCGCTTTTTTCACCATTTGCGGCCGGCGTGTCGGACTGGCTGATCTCGCGCATCGGCACGCGGATGTCGGGGCGGCTGCCGGTGACGTAGATCTTGCGCGACTGCGGCAGCGGCTGGACGGCGGCCGCGTCCACGTGCGCGGACGCGGCGGCGAATTGCTGGCTTTGGCCGCTTCGCTTAACCTCGGCTGCGCCGAGGTTGGCCTGCGCCGAAACCATGTTTTCCTTGGCGTTCATGATGTTTCCTTCCAGTGGGAATGCGGGAAGGAAGTCGTTGCGGCTTCCCTACGACGGCATTACCCGTACAGGTTCAAAGGGTATGATCTCAGCCGGGCATTCCCCGGCACCCCCAGTAGTCGCAAACTACTTCAATCCGGAACGGGATGCAAGGTGACCGCAAGAGCGAATTCGGGAGGCGCATGACACTTGGCATGATCCTGACTGTCCTGCTGGCGGCAATCCTGCTGTGGGCGGTCATCCTCTACAACCGCCTGGTGGCGCGGCGCAACCACGCGCGGGAGGCCTGGAGCGGCATCGACGTGCAGTTGAAGCGCCGCCACGACCTGCTGCCGAAGCTGGTGGAAGCGGTGAAGGCCTATGCCGGCTACGAACGCGCGGTGCTGCGCGAGGGCGTCGAGGCGCGCGCGGGCTCGCCCACCTCTGAGCGTGCCGCCGCCGAGAACGCCCTGACCGGCCGCCTGCGCGAACTGCTGGCGGTGGTCGAGGCCTATCCCGACCTCAAGGCCAGCCGCGGCTACCTCGACCTGCAGGCGCAGATCTCGGAGACCGAGGAGCAGATCCAGTACGCGCGCCGCTACTACAACGGCACGGTGCGCGA
>JAEHDO010000176.1 GCA_016880375.1 Betaproteobacteria bacterium
GCGGCGGTGCGGCCCAGAGGGCCATGGGCAGCCATGATAAAATCAGGACCATCGCGCGCAGGCAGCGCATCACCACAACCGTCTCCGAGTATCCAAGCGTGAATCAGCCGCAACCCGAGCGCATCGTCATCGCCACGCGCGAATCGCGCCTTGCCTTGTGGCAGGCCGAGCATGTGCGCGACCGCCTGAAGGCATTATATCCGCGCTGTTCGGTGGAGCTGCTCGGCATGACGACGCGCGGCGACCAGATCCTCGACCGGCCGCTGGCCAAGGTCGGCGGCAAGGGGCTCTTCGTCAAGGAGCTGGAAACCGCCCTGCTCGATAGGCGCGCGGACATAGCGGTCCATTCCATGAAGGACGTGCCGATGACGCTGGAGCCGGATTTCGCACTGGTGGCCATCTCGGCGCGGGAGAATCCTCTCGACGCCTTCGTTTCCGGCAAGTACGCTTCCCTCGAGGACATTCCGCCCGGGGGCGTGGTGGGCACTTCCAGCCTGCGCCGCGAGTCGCAGCTGCATGCGCGTTTTCCCCACCTGTCGGTCACCAGCTTGCGCGGCAACCTCGACACGCGGCTGCGCAAACTCGACGAGGGGCAGTACGATGCCATCATTCTCGCCGCCGCCGGCCTGACCCGCCTCGGCCTCGCTTCGCGCATTCGCGCCGTGCTGTCCGCCGAGCAGTCGCTGCCGGCGGCGGGGCAGGGCGCACTCGGCATCGAGGCGCTGGCGAACCGGCCGGAGGTGGCGGCCTGGATGGCGCCGCTTGCCGATCCCGGCACTGCCGCCTGCGTGCGCGCCGAACGCGCCGTCTCGCGGGCGCTGGCGGGCAGTTGCGAAGTGCCGCTGGGGGCCTTTGCGGAAATGGACGGTGCGCAGTTGCGCCTGCGCGGCTTTGTCGCCGCACCGGACGGCAGCCGCATGCTCAGCGCGGAATTGCGCGGCGATCCTTCCGATCCGGAGGCGCTGGGCCAAACCCTGGCAAATGAATTGCGGGCGCGCGGCGCGGAAGAGATCCTGGCCGCGCTGGGCGGATGAACGACAAGTCGACGCTGACAGGAAAGCGCATCGTCGTCACCAGGCCGGCGGAACAGGCCGGCAAGCTGGCGGACGAGATCGAGGCGCGCGGCGGCATCGCCGTGCGCTTCCCGGTGCTGGCGATATTCAATGCCGCCGACCCGGGCCCCTTGCAGGCCGCGGCGCAGAACATCGAGGGCTATGATGTCGCCGTCTTCGTCAGCCCGAACGCAGCGCAGAAGGCGCTGGTCGCGATCACGGCGCGGCGTCCCTGGCCCGAGCGGGTCGTCGCGGCCGCGATGGGGGAGACGAGCGCGCGCGCCATCGCCCGTTTCGGCGTGGCGCGCATCGTCACGCCGGACAACGGGCGCTTCGACAGCGAGGCGCTGCTGGCGCGGCCCGAATTCGCCGCCGAGGCGATTCGCGGCAAGCGCGTGGCGATTTTCCGCGGCGACAGCGGCCGCGAGCTGCTCGGCGAGACGCTGGAGGCGCGCGGCGCCCAGGTGGAGCGCATTCCCTGCTACCGGCGCGGCCGGCCGGACATCGATGCGGCGCCGCTGCGCGCTCTGCTCACGCAGGGCACAATCGATGCGGTGACGCTGACGAGCAGTGAGGGACTGCGCAACCTGGTGGCGATGGCCGGCGCGGCGGACGAAGCGGCATTGAAGGCGGTGCCGCTCTTCGTCGCCCACCAGCGCATCGCCGAGGAAGCCCGCCGGATGGGTTTTGCCTTGGTGACGGTCACGGCGCCGGGCGATGCCGGGCTGCTCGACGGACTGGAAGCGCACTTTCGCGGCAATGAGATCGACCCATGATGGAACGATGATGGAACAGGATGCACTGACTTCCCCGGCCAGGCCGGGCCGACTGCAGCGGGCGCTGGCCGTCCTGCGGCAACCCGTCGTGTGGGTGGCGCTGGCGGCGCTCGGTCTGCTCGCTTGGCAGTCAATCGAGACACGCGGCCGCATCGCCGAGTTGCAGCAGGAAGTGGCCCGGCGACTGGCCTCCGGTGACGCGGCAGCCGGCGAGGCGCGCGTCATCGCGAAGCAGAACCAGGAGGCGCTGGCAGCCCTGCAGGCCAAGACCGGCGCGCTGGAGGCGAAACTGGCCGAGTCGCAGAGCCAGCAGGCGGCGCTCGATGCCATGGTGCAGGAACTGACGCGCAGCCGCGACGAGCGGCTGCTGGCCGAGATCGAGCAGGCGCTCAATACGGCCGCGCAGCAGCTGCAGCTCGCCGGCAACGTCGAGGCGGCCCTGATCGCGCTGCAGGGCGCGGATGTGCGGCTGGGTGCTGCCGGGCGTGCCCAGTACCTGCCGTTGCGCAAGGTGATCGCGCATGACATCGAGCGGCTGAAGGCGCTGCCGCTGGCCGACGTGCCGGGCATCGCGTTGCGCATCGAGGGCGTCGTCCGTGCCGTAGACACCCTGCCCCTTGCCTTCGAAGCCAAGCCGCGGATCGAGGCAGCACGGGAAACTTTCGTGCCCGCCGCCGCGTCGGGCTACTGGGAGGCGTTGCTCGGCGAACTGTGGCGGGAACTGAAGAGCCTGATCCGCGTCGAGCGCCTCGACCGGCCCAATCCCGCGCTGCTGTCGCCCAGCCACGCCTTTTTCCTGCGCGAGAACCTCAAGCTGCGCCTGGTGAATGCCCGCCTGGCGCTCCTGCAGCGGGACGGCAAGTCGTTCCGCCAGGATATCCAGCAGGCGCAGGCCTGGATCGAGCAGTATTTCGACACGCGCGCCCGTCCGGCGCAGGCGGCGCTGGCGACGCTCAGGCAGCTTGCCGCCGCCGATGTCGGCCTGACGTTGCCCAACCTGTCGGAGAGCCTGACCACGCTGAGGAACTTCAAGGTGGCAAGAGAGGCTGTGCCAGCCTTGCAGCCGCGCGGCAAGGGAGAGCGCTGAGATGAACGGCCCCCACGCTCACTTTGTTCGAGGAGGGCCGGCTTTGCACAGCCGGCCCGTTACGCAGGCGCGGAGTCGTGCTCCGCGAAACCCCTGCTTCACCCCCCCGAGGGGGCGCTCAACGCCCTTCGGGCGCCCGGGCGGGCGCTGAGGCATGCGCATCCTGCTCTGGCTGCTGGCGCTGTTCGCCCTCGCCGTCGGCGTGTCGCTGGCCTTCGGCTACAACGAAGGCTACGTGCTGATCGTCCTGCCGCCCTGGCGCGTCGAGCTGTCGCTGAATTTTTTCATCGTGCTGGCAGTCGGCGGTTTCCTGCTTGGCCATGTCCTGCTGCGCCTGCTGTCGCATACGCTGCGCCTGCCGCAGGCGGTGCGCGCGTTCCGCGAGCGCAAGCGGCGCGAGAAGGGCGCGCGGGCGCTGCGCGAGGCGGTGCAGCAGCTTTTCGAGGGCCGCTACGGCCACGCCCTGAAGAATGCCGCACTGTCTCACGCTGCCCACGAGGCGCCGGCGCTTTCGGCGCTGGTGGCGGCGCGCGCGGCGCATTTCCTGCGCGACAGCCGGCGCGAGGAAGAGTGGCTCAAGCGTGCCGCCGAACATGACGACGAGGCCCATTCAGCGCGCCTGATGACCGAGGCGGAACTGCATGTCGATGCGCGCCGCTTCGATGCGGCGCTGGAGGCGCTGGACGCCTTGCAGGAGGGCGGCGGCCGGCACATCGCCGCGCTGCGCCTGGCGTTGCGCGTGCACCGCGGGCTGGGCCGCTGGGACGACGTGCTCAAGGTGGCGCGCCAGCTCGAAAAGCATCGCGCCCTGACGCACGACGCTGCCGTCCCGCTCAAGCAGCGTGCCCACCTGGAAAACCTGCGCGGCCGTGAAGGCGATGCCCGCGCGCTGGTTGCCTACTGGGAGGCCGTGCCCGCCGAAGAGCGGCGCGTCCCGCGCCTGGCAGCGGCGGCGGCGCGGGCACTGATTGCCGCTGGCGACGGCGCGGCGGCACAGCGCATCATCGAGCAGCAGGGAGAGACAGAATGGGATTCGGAGCTTGCCGACTTGTATGCCGAGTGCCGCGGTGGCGATACGCTGGAGCGCATAGCCCGCGGGGAGAAATGGCTGGAGAAGCATCCGCAGGATGCGCGCCTGCTCCTGGCCCTGGGTCGGCTGTGCCGGGAGCAGCAGTTGTGGGGCAAGGCGCAGAGCTATTTCGAGGCGTCGCTGACGGTGCAGCCGAGCCAGGATGCCCATGTCGAACTGGCTACGCTGTTTGCCCAACTCGGCCGCAGCGAGGAATCCAATCAGGCCTATCGCAGCGCGGCCGCGCTGTGTCGGCAGGCCTAAGGGTGATAACGCTCAGACCCAGTCCCTTGGCCTGAGAAATTCCGTATAGAGCTTTTCTTCGGCACTGCCTGCTTCCGGTTTCCAGTCGTAGCGCCACTTCACCACCGGCGGCAGCGACATCAGGATCGATTCGGTTCGACCGCCCGACTGCAGGCCGAACAAGGTGCCACGGTCCCAGACCAGGTTGAATTCGACATAGCGGCCGCGGCGGTAGGCCTGGAAGTCGCGCTCGCGTTCGCCGTAGGGCAGGTTGCGACGTCGCTCGGCGAGGGGCAGGTACGCCGGCAGAAATGCGTCGCCGACCGCCTGCGTCAGACTGAAGCAGTGGTCGAAGCCCCCCTCGCTCAGATCGTCGAAGAAGATGCCGCCGACGCCGCGCGGCTCGTTGCGGTGCTTGAGGAAGAAATACTCGTCGCACCACTTCTTGTAGCGGGCATGAACGTCTGAGCCGAAGGGCAGCAAGGCCTCCTTGCACGTGGCGTGGAAATGGCAGACATCCTCCTCGAAGCCGTAATAGGGCGTGAGGTCCATGCCGCCGCCGAACCACCAGATGGGGGCTTCGCTTTCCTTGCGGGCGATGAAGCAGCGCACGTTCAGGTGCGCCGTCGGGCAATAGGGGTTGCGCGGATGCAGCACCAGCGACACGCCCATCGCCTCCCAGGCTCGCCCGCCTAGCGCGGGACGGGCGGCAGTGGCCGAAGGCGGCAGGCTGGTGCCGGTGACATGGGAGAAATTGACGCCGCCACGCTCGAAGAAATCGCCTTCCTCGATCAGGCGGGTGATGCCGCCACCGCCTTCCGGACGCTGCCAGGAATCAGTCAGGAAGGGCTTGCCGTCGAAGGTTGCCAGTTCGGCGACGATGCGACCCTGCAGGCCGCGGAAGTATTCAAGAACCTGTGCGGTGTCCATTGCTGGCGGCGGCTGGCGCAATGGCCGTTCAGCGCCGTATGGCGCGATACCCGATATCGCGCCGCATCTGCATTCCCTCGAACTCGATCTGTTCGGCGATGTCGTAGGCGCGCATCTGCGCCGCCCTGACGTTGCTGCCCAGCGCGGTGACGCAGAGCACGCGCCCGCCGGCGGTGACGATGTCCTTGCCGGAGAGTGCGGTGCCGGCGTGGAAGACGTGGTAATCGTCCCCTGCCGGGGGCAGGCCGTGGATGGTGTCGCCCTTGCGCGGCGACTCGGGGTAGCCGGCCGCCGCCATGACGACGCCGAGCGCGACGCGGCGGTCCCACTCCGCCTCGATGTTCTTCAGGCGGCTATGGATGGCCGCTTCGACGAGGTCGACCAGGTCGCTCTTCAGCCGCAGCATGATCGGCTGCGTTTCCGGATCGCCCATGCGGCAGTTGAATTCCAGCGCCTTGACGCTGCCGTCGGGCGCAATCATCAGGCCGGCATAGAGGAAACCGGTGTAGGGGATACCGTCCTGCGCCATGCCATTCATCGTCGGCATGATGATCTCGCGCATGGCGCGGGCGTGTACGTCCGGGGTTACCACCGGCGCCGGCGAGTAGGCGCCCATGCCGCCGGTGTTGGGGCCTTCGTCGCCGTCGTGCAGCCGCTTGTGGTCCTGGCTGGTGGCCAGCGGCAGGGCATGCGTGCCGTCGCACATGACGATGAAGCTGGCCTCCTCGCCCTCAAGGAATTCCTCGATCACCACGCGCGCGCCGGCATCGCCCATCTTGTTGTCGACCAGCATCAGGTCTATGGCGGCATGCGCCGCGGCGGAATCCATGGCGACCACCACGCCCTTGCCGGCGGCCAGGCCGTCGGCCTTGACGACGATGGGCGCGCCCTGGGCGTCGACGTAGGCGTGCGCTTCCTCGGCATTGCCGAAGGTGGCGAAGGCGGCGGTGGGGATCTTGTGGCGCTGCATGAAGCGCTTGGCGAAATCCTTGGAGGATTCGAGTTGCGCCGCCTCGCGCGTCGGCCCGAAGATCGGCAGGTTCTTGGCGCGGAAAGCGTTCACCACGCCGGCGGCGAGCGGCGCTTCGGGGCCGACCACCGTCAGGTAGATCTGCTCGCGCTCGGCGAAGGCGACGAGGTCGTCGATCGTAGTGATCGGCACGTTCTCCAGGCCGTTCTCGCGCGCCGTGCCGGCGTTGCCGGGGGCGACATAGACCTTCTGCAGGCGCGGCGACTTTGCCAGTCGCCAGGCCAGCGCATGCTCGCGGCCGCCGGAGCCGATGACGAGGAGTTTCATGTTCGGCCTAGTGCCTGAAATGACGGAAGCCGGTGAACACCATGGCGACGTTCTGCTCGTCGGCGGCGGCGATCACCTCCGCGTCGCGCACCGAGCCGCCCGGCTGGATCACCGCCGTGGCACCGGCCTTGGCCAGCACGTCGAGGCCGTCGCGGAAGGGGAAGAAGGCGTCCGAGGCGACCACCGAACCGGACACCGTCAGGCCGTTGTTCCCGGCCTTGATGGCGGCGATGCGGGCGGAGTCGACGCGGCTCATCTGGCCGGCGCCGACGCCCATGGTCATGCCGTCCTTGCAGTACACGATGGCATTCGACTTGACGTACTTGGCGACGCGCCAGGCGAAGAGGAGGTCGGTCAGCTCCTGCGCCGTCGGGCCGCGCTTGGTCACCACCTTGATGTCGGATTCATTGATGCGCGCCATGTCGGCCGTCTGCACCAGCAGGCCGCCGCCGACGCGTTTGTAGTCGTAAACGTTCTCGGCATGCCCCCGCGGCACGACCAGCACGCGCAGGTTCTGCTTGGCGGCGAAGACGGCACGGGCATCGGCGGTGATTTCGGGGGCGATGATCACCTCGGCGAACTGGCCGGCGACGGCTTCGGCGGTCGCCTTGTCGAGGACGCAGTTGAAGGCGATGATGCCGCCGAAGGCCGAGGTCGGATCGGTCTTGAAGGCCTTCTGGTAGGCCTCCAGCGCAGTCGGCGCGACGGCGACGCCGCAGGGGTTGGCGTGCTTGACGATGACGCAGGCCGTCATGGTGTCGAACGCTTTCACGCACTCCCAGGCCGCATCGGAATCGGCGATGTTGTTGTAGGAGAGCTCCTTGCCCTGCAGCTGTGCGTAGTTGGCGATGCTGCCGGGCACCGCCACCGGCTCGCGGTAGAACGCGGCCTGCTGGTGCGGGTTCTCGCCGTAGCGCATGGTGTCGACCTTGTCGAAGGCGAGCTGCAGGTGCTCGGGGAAGGCGGTCGGCTTGTTGTCGGCGTCAAGGCTGGTCAGCCAGTTGGAGATGGCCGCGTCGTAGCGTGCCGTGTGCGTGAAGGCCTTCTTGGCGAGGGCAAAGCGGGTCTGGCAGGAGAGCGCGCCGCCGCTGGCCTTCATTTCCTCGATGACCGGCGCGTAGTCCTCGGGGTCGGTGACAATGCCGACGCCGCCAGATTCGTTGCCGTGGTTCTTGGCCGCCGCGCGCACCATGGTCGGGCCGCCGATGTCGATGTTCTCGATGGCGTCAGCCAGCGTGCAGTCCTTCTTCGCCACGGTCTGCGCGAAGGGATACAGATTCACGATCACCAGGTCGATGGGCGGGATGTCGTGCTTTTCCATGGTGGCCGCGTGCTCGGCGTTGCCGCGGATGCCGAGAATGCCGCCGTGCACCTTCGGGTGCAGGGTCTTGACGCGGCCGTCGAGCATTTCCGGGAAGCCGGTGTAGTCGGAGACTTCCGTCACCGGCACGCCGGCTTCGCGCAGCATCTTCGCGCTGCCGCCGGTTGACAGGATCCTGACGCCGAGTTCGGCGAGGGCGCGGGCAAAGTCGACGACGCCGCGCTTGTCGGAAACGCTGATTAGGGCTTGGGTGATTTTCATAGGACGCGAGGAGTAAGGTGAAAGGTGCAGGGGGTGACTCCTCGCCCCTCGCACCTCACGGTTATAAGAGCTTGTGCTCGACGAGTTTTCGCCGCAGCGTGTTGCGATTGATGCCGAGCATATCCGCTGCGACGGTCTGGTTGCCGTCGGCTTCGCGCATGACGACCTCCAGCATCGGCCGTTCGACGTTGCGCAGAACCATTTCATAGATTGCGCAGGGTTTTTCGCCGTCGAGGTCCTTGTAGTAGCGATCTAGCGCGCGCCTGACGCACTCGGCGATTTCGCTGCGGCCGGCAGGGCTGGTGCGGGTCATGCTGCGAGTTCCTCGATAGTGTAGAGACGGTCGTTCTGCGCAGCGAGGCCGAGGAAGAATGCGTCAACCGCGGCAAGTTGGGCGTCGATCGTCGGCAATTGGTTCATGGCGTGGCGAAAGTGGGCTGAACCCACGAGCCCCTTGGTATACCAGGAGATGTGCTTGCGGGCGACGCACACGCCGGTCTCGGCCCCGTAGAAATCGTAGAGCTCGGCCAGGTGGCCGCGCAGCAACTGGTGGATCTCATCGACGCGCGGCGCCGGAAGCCTTTCGCCGGTGGCGAGAAAGTGCTCGATCTCGCGGAAAATCCACGGCCGGCCCTGGGCGGCGCGGCCGACCATGACGGCATCCGCGCCGGTGGCGTCGAGCACCCGCTTCGCCTTTTCCGGCGAGGTGATGTCGCCATTGGCGATGACGGGGATGCGCGCTTCCGCCTTCACCGCGGCGATGGTTTCGTACTCGGCATCGCCGGTGTAGCCGCAGGCGCGCGTGCGGCCGTGGATGGCGAGCGCACGGACGCCGGCGCGTTCTGCGACTTTCAGGATCGACAGCGCGTTCCTGTGCGATTTGTCCCAGCCGGTGCGGATCTTCAGCGTCACCGGGACGGATACGGCCTGCACCACGGCATCGAGGATGCGCTCGACGAGCGCCTCGTTCTGCAGCAGCGCCGAGCCGGCCATGACGTTGCAGACCTTCTTTGCCGGGCAGCCCATGTTGATGTCGATGATCTGCGCGCCCTGGTCGACGTTGTAGCGGGCGGCCTGCGCCATCATGACCGGGTCGGCGCCGGCGATCTGCACCGAGACCGGCTGCACTTCGCCCTCGTGGTTGGCGCGGCGCTTCGTCTTGGCGCTGCCGTAGAGCAGCGAATTGGAAGTGACCATTTCCGACACGGCGAGGCCGGCACCCATGCGCTTGCACAACTGGCGGAAAGGGCGGTCGGTGACCCCGGCCATGGGCGCGACGAACAGGTTATTGCGTAGCGTATAGCCGGCAAATTGCATCGGGCGCTCTGCGTTCGGGGGTCTTGGGAAGGCGCGAATTGTAACCCAATTCCCAGCCCGTCTGCATCAACTGTCCTGAAGGTCCACTGCGGGTTTTTTTATTGCGGCCATTACCAACCGCGGGCGCCGTAGATCATGCGCCGCGCAAGGAATCGACGTGCTGCCGGCATCAGGTCGAGCGCCAACAGGGCGGCGCCGCGCGCATGCCCCGCCAATGCTTCCCGTATTCCGAACAGTCGGACCAGTCCGTCGGTGAATCCGATGGCGCTGCGCCGGTCAAGCCGCCGCGCCGCAGCATGGCGGGCGAGCAGTAATGCGCTGCCGCAATCGGAAGCCCCCTCTCGCAACAACCGGGCCAATTGTGCAACATCGCGCAGGGCGAGATTGAATCCCTGACCGGCCACCGGGTGCAGCGTCTGCGCGGCGTTGCCCAGCCAGACGGCGCGGTTGCCCACGGGCGACTCGCGAAAGCGCAGGCCAAGCGGGAAGGCCGATCGTTCGCCGACGTCGGTGAAGTCGAACCGGCCGGAGAAAATGTCGTGCAAACGCGACAGGAACCCCTGCTCATCAAGCGCCAGCAGGCTGGCGCAGATGTCGCCGGGCACGGTCCACACCAGCGCGAAGCCATTGTCCCGCGGCAGAAGCGCGACAGGACCGGTTGCCAGGAAGCGCTCGTAGGCGACATTGCCGGATGGCTGGCGCGTCTGCAGCGTGGCGACGATGGCTTGTTGACCGTAATCACGGCGGACGGATTCATTCACCCCGCTCACGGTGCCTTCCGCCCAGGCGATCAATTGTGCTTCGCGAGCCGATTCGCCCCGCTGTTCGGCGATGCGCAGCAGGGCACGGTCGGCTCGGGTGTCGGCACCGAGGACGCGGGTTTCATGGAGGACGGTCACCTTGGCATCGGCGCAGGCCTGCGCCAGTGCCGCGCCCAGCTTGCCCGCCTCGGCAACGTAGCCGAGTGCCGGCACGCCGGCGTCGCGCGCCCGGATCAGGGTTCTCCCGAGCCTGCCTTGCTGGGAGACATGAATGGCGGCAATCGGCGTAGCGACGAGGGAGCGCCATGCGCCCACGCGTTCGAGAATCTGCCGTGAGCCATGCGAGAGGGCCAGTACGCGGCGGTCGGCGCGCAGCGCGCCGTCGGGCCTTGCGTCGAGCACAGCGCAGCCGATGCCGGCCTGCTGCAGGTGCAGCGCCAGCGCAAGCCCGACCGGACCGCCGCCGACGATGGCGACGGGAAGCATCAGTCCTGCGCCATCAGCGATTCGATCTCGCTGATCGTCCTGGGTGCAGCGTCAGTGAGGATTTCGCAGCCGCCGACGGTGACGAGCGCGTTGTCCTCGATGCGCACGCCGATGTCCCGCAGGGCACGCGGCACGTCGTCCGCCGCGCGGATGTAGCAGCCCGGCTCGACGGTGAGCGTCATGCCGGCCTGCAGCGGGCGCCACTGGCCGTCGACCTTGTATTCGCCGGCATCGTGCACGTCCATGCCGAGCCAGTGGCCGGTGCGGTGCATGTAGAAGCGGCGATAGGCGCCGGACTCGATGACGCCGTCCAGGCTTCCCGTGAGCAGCTTCAGGTCGAGCATGCCCTGCGCCAGCACGCGCACGGCCGCTTCGTGTGGCGCATCCCAGGCCTTTCCGGGGGCGATCTGAGCGATCGCCGCCTGCTGGGCGGCGAGCACGAGCTGGTAGACGTCGCGCTGGGCCGATGAGAATTTACCGTTCACCGGAAACGTGCGCGTGATGTCCGCAGCGTAGGAGTCGACTTCGCAGCCGGCGTCGATCAGCAGCAGGTCGCCGTCCCGCAGCGGCTGACTATTGCCGACGTAGTGCAGGATGCAGGCATTGGCGCCGCCGGCGACGATGGGCGAGTAGGCCGGCGCCTGCGCGCCGCAGCGGCGGAACTCGTGCGCCAGCTCCGCCTCGATTTCGTATTCGAAGCGGCCGGGGGCGGCGCCGCGCATGGCGCGGCGGTGCGCTGCCGCGGAGATGTCGGCGGCGCGGCGCATGTCGGCGATTTCGTGCGCATCCTTGACGAGGCGCATCTCGTCGAGCTCGACGCGCACATCGCGGATTTCCGCCGGCGCATGGGCGCCGTTGCGCACGTTGGCGCGCACGCGGTTGAGCGCGGCGACGAGGCGGTCGTCCCAGTCCGCGTCGTGTCCCATCGAATAGTGCAGCACGGCCTGGCCGGCGAGCAGCTCGGCGAGCTTCTCGTCGAGGCTGGCGATCGGGTAGGCGGCGTCGAAGCGGAACGCCGCGCGCGCCGCCTCCGGGCCATGGCGGAAGCCGTCCCAGACTTCCTTGTCGGGATCCTTCTCGCGACAGAAGAGCAGCGCGCGCGGCTCGTCTCCGGCAACCAGCACGACGCAGGCTTCCGGCTCGGGGAAGCCGGACAGGTAATAGAAGTAGCTGTCGTGGCGATAGGGATAGTGCGAGTCGCGGTTGCGCACGCGCTCGGGCGCGGTGGGTATCACCGCGATGCCGCGGCCCATCGCCTTGAGAAGGCGCGTGCGGCGGTCGACGAAGGCTTGAATGTCCACGGGCAAAACCGGTCTTTGAGGTTGAAACGATTATAGAACCTATCTCACGAATATTTATGAGATAGGTTCTCGCCCGAGAGGAGCCGATCGAGCTCGGCCAGGCGTTCGGGCGTGCCGACGTCCATCCAGCGGCCGGCATGCAGCTCGCCGCTGACGGCGCCTTCGCCCATGGCCGCGCGCAGCAGCGGGGCGAGCCTGGCCGTGGCGCCGCGGGCGATGCCGGCGAACAGCGCGGGATCGTAGAGGCCGATGCCGGAGAAGGTGAACTTCGGTTCGCCCGCGTCGCATACCCTGCCGTCGCGCAGGGCAAAATCGCCCTGCGGATGATGCGGCGGATTGGGCACCAGCACCAGATGGGCCTGCAGGCCGCGTGCTCGCATGGCGTCGGCCAGCGGCGGCAGTCGTGCGCTGTCGAAATCGCAGGCGATGTCGCCGTTGATGACGGCGAACGGCTCGTCGCCGAGCAGCGGCAGGGCGTTGGCGATGCCGCCGGCAGTCTCCAGCGCCTGGCCTTCCGGCGAATAGCGGATGGACGCGCCGAAGCGCGCCCCGTCCCCCAGCGCGGCTTCGATCATGCGGCCGAGATGGGCGTGGTTGATGACGATGTCGCGGATGCCGGCGCGCACCAGCGCCTCGATGTGCCAGGCGATGAGCGGCTTGCCGCCGGCACGCAGCAGCGGCTTGGGCGTTTCGTCGGAGAGCGGCCGCATGCGCTCGCCGCGGCCGGCGGCGAGGATCATCGCTTTCATCAGAAGGTGTATCCGATTTCGGGGTTGCGGTTTTCCAGCTCGTCGAACAGTCGCGCCAGCGGCGCGAGCTGTGCGTATCGAGCGCCGACCTGTCGCACGTAGTTCACGAAGCGCGGCGTGTCGGCAAGATACTTCGGCTTGCCGTCGCGGTAGCGGATGCGGGCGAAGATGCCAAGCACCTTGAGGTGGCGCTGCAACCCCATCCACTCCATGTCTCGGTAGAAGGCGCCGAAGTCGGCATCCACCGGCAGGCCAGCGCGCCGCGCTTTTTCCCAGTAGCGCACCGACCAGTCGAGGACGCGCGCCTCTTCCCAGCTGATGAAGGCGTCGCGAAAGAGCGAGGCCACGTCGTAGGTGATGGGGCCATGCACGGCGTCCTGGAAGTCCAGCACGCCGGGGTTGTCCGCGCACAGCATCAGGTTGCGCGGCATGTAGTCGCGATGCACGAACACCCTTGGCTGGGCGAGGATGTTTTGCAGCAGCAGGGCCTGCACGTGCTCAAGGGATTCCCGCTGCCGTGCGGTGAGCGGCGTGCCGAGATGACGGACGACATACCACTCCGGGAAGAGGTTGAGCTCGCGCCGCAGCAGGGCTTCGTCGTAGGGCGGCAGCGCATCCGGGCGGCTGGCGAGCTGCCACTTGACGAGGGCGTCGA
>JAEHDO010000177.1 GCA_016880375.1 Betaproteobacteria bacterium
CCAGGTGGCGCCGGCGTTGTTCACCAGGATGTCGATCGAACCGTACTTCGCCAGCACGGCGTCGACCATGGCGGGGATCTGGTCGAACTTCGACAGGTCGTTGGTGACGGTGAGCACCTCGATGCCCATTTTCTTCAGATGCGCCTCGGCTTCCTTCAGCTCGTCGGGCTTGCGCGCGGTGATCGCCACCTTGGCGCCCATCTCACCCAGCGCCTCGGCCATCTGCAGCCCGAGGCCGCGCGAGCCGCCGGTGATGAGGGCGACCTTGCCGGTGAGATCGAAAAGTTTTTTCACGCTCATGGTTTGCCTTCCTCCCTTCCCCCTTCCCGAGGAAGGGGGTGACTATCGTTCGCGGCTACGCCGCTCCGTGTTGTTGACTGCGCCGCCCTTGGGGCGGCCCTGCGGGCAGCGCGCCTCAGCACACCTCGAAGAGGCCCGCGGCGCCCTGGCCGCCGCCGATGCACATGGTGACGACGACGAATTTCGCGCCGCGGCGCTTGCCCTCGATCAGCGCATGGCCGACCAGGCGCGCGCCGGAGACGCCGTAGGGATGGCCCACGGCGATGGCGCCACCGTTCACGTTGAGGCGGTCGTCGGGGATGCCCAGCTTGTCGCGGCAATAGATGACCTGCACGGCGAAGGCCTCGTTCAGTTCCCACAGGCCGACGTCCTGCAGCTTCACGCCGCTGCGCTCGAGCAGGCGCGGGATGGCGAAGACCGGGCCGATGCCCATCTCGTCGGGCTCGCAGCCGGCGACGGCGAAGCCGCGGAAGATGCCGAGCGGCGACAGGCCGCGCTTCTCGGCGAGCTTCGCATCCATCACCACGCAGGCCGAGGCGCCGTCGGAAAACTGGCTGGCGTTGCCGGCGGCGATGACGCCGCCGGGGATCGCCGGCTTGATCTTGGCGACGCCCTCGTAGGTGGTGTCGGCGCGGATGCCCTCGTCGGCGGATACCGTCACCTCTTTCGTGAGCAGGCGGCCGGTCGCCTTGTCGGCGACGCCCATGGTGACGGTGATCGGCACGATCTCGTCGTTGAACTTGCCCGCGGCCTGGGCGGCGGCGGCGCGCTGCTGGCTGCGCGCGCCGTACTGGTCCTGCAGTTCGCGGGCGATGTTGTAGCGCTTGGCCACCGTCTCGGCCGTCTGCAGCATCGGCCAGTAGACCTCCGGCTTGTTCTGCTTCAGCCAGGCCTCCATGATCATGTGGCGGTTGGCCTCGTTTTGCACGCAGGAGATGGACTCGACGCCGCCGGCCACCATCACCGGCACCTTGTCCACGATGACGCGCTGCGCCGCCATGGCGATGGTCTGCAGGCCGGAGGAGCAGAAGCGGTTCACGGTGACGCCGGCGGCCGTCACCGGCAGGCCGGCGCGCAGTGCGATCTGGCGCGCGATGTTGGAGCCGGTGGCGCCCTCGGGCGTGGCGCAGCCCATGATGACGTCCTCGACCTCGGCCGGGTCGATGCCGGCGCGGGCGACGGCATGCTGCACGACGTGGCCGCCGAGGGTGGCGCCGTGGGTCATGTTGAAACTGCCGCGCCAGGACTTGGCCAGCGCGGTGCGGGCGGTGGAAACGATCACTGCTTCGGTCATTGTCTGCTCCTGGAATTACTTAATTGAACGTCTTGCCTTCGGCGGCGAGCTTCGCCAGCAGGGTCGCCGGCTGCCAGAAGGCGTCGCCCGACTGCGCGGCGAAGCGCTGCATGGCGCGCGCGACGTTGTAGAGGCCGACCTGGTCGGCGTAGAGCATCGGGCCACCGCGGTGCAGCGGGAAGCCGTAGCCGGTGAGGTACACCATGTCGATGTCGGAAGCGCGCTGGGCGATGCCCTCCTCGAGGATGCGCGCCGCCTCGTTCACCAGGGCGTAGATGCAGCGCTCGACGATCTCCTCGTCGCTGATCTTGCGCGGCGCGATGCCCTGCTCCTTGCGGTAGTCCTCGATCAGCTTGTCGACCACGGGGTCGGGAATGGCGTCGCGCTTGCCGGCCTCGTAGCGGTACCAGCCCATGCCGGTCTTCTGGCCGTAGCGGCCCATCTCGCACAGCGTGTCGGCGATCTTCGCGTACTTCACATCGGGCTTCTCGACGTAGCGGCGCTTGCGGATCGCCCAGCCGATGTCGTTGCCGGCAAGGTCGCCCATGCGGAACGGGCCCATCGCCATGCCCCATTTCTCCAGTGCCTTGTCCACCTGCCAGGGCGAGGCGCCTTCCTCGACGAGGAAGCCGGCCATGCGGCCGTAGTGCTCGATCATGCGGTTGCCGATGAAGCCGTCGCAGACGCCGGAAACCACCGCCGTTTTCCTGATCTTCTTCGCGATCTGCATGACGGTGGCCAGCACGTCCCTGGCGGTGGCGGCGCCGCGCACCACTTCCAGCAGCTTCATGACGTTGGCCGGGCTGAAGAAGTGCATGCCGACGACGTCCTGCGGCCGCCTGGTGAAATTGGCGATCTTGTTCACGTCCAGCGTCGAGGTGTTGCTGGCGAGGATCGCCCCGGGCTTGGCGACCTCGTCGAGCTTCCTGAACACCTGCTCCTTGACGCCGATCTCCTCGAACACCGCCTCGATGATGAGATCGGCGTCCTTCAGGTCGTCGTAGGACAGCGTGGCTTTCAGCAGCCCCATGCGCTGGTCCAGTTTTTCCTGCGTCAGCTTGCCCTTCTTGAGGGAGTTCTCGTAGTTCTTGCGGATGATGCCGACGCCCTTCTCCAGCGCCTCCTGCTTCGTCTCGAGGATGGTCACCGCGATGCCGGCATTGAGGAAGTTCATGGCGATGCCGCCGCCCATGGTGCCGGCGCCGATGACGCCCACCTTGTCGATCTTGCGCACCGGCGTGTCTTCCGGCACGTCGCCGATCTTCGAAGCGGCGCGCTCGCCGAAGAAGGCGTGGCGCAGGGCCTTCGATTCGGGCGTCTGCACGAGATAAACGAAGGCCTCGCGTTCCAGCGCCATGCCCTCGTCGAAGGGCTTGCCCACCGCCGCGGCGACGGCGTCGACGCACTTCAGCGGCGCCGGGAAGTTCCTGGCGATGGCGCCGACGGTGTTGCGGGCGAACTGGAAGAAGCCTTCCGCGTTCGGATAGTCGATCTTCAGGTCGCGCACGCGCTTCAGCGGCCGCTTCTCCTTCACCACCTTCTCGGCGAAGGCCAGCGCGCCGGCCTGCAGGTCGCCTTCGATGAACTCGTCGAA
>JAEHDO010000178.1 GCA_016880375.1 Betaproteobacteria bacterium
ATGATGAAGCTGGTGCGATGGGATTCGTTGAGCGCCAGCATCAGGTCGAAGACGCTCTCCGCCGTATGCCTGTCGAGGTTGCCCGTCGGCTCGTCGGCCAGCACGCAGGCCGGCTGCGTCACCAGGGCGCGCGCCACCGCCGCGCGCTGGCGCTCGCCGCCGGAGAGCTCCCCCGGCGTATGCTCCAGCCGCTGCGCCAGTCCGACTTCCCTCAGCATCCCGGCTGCGCGCGCCTCGGCTTCCGCACGCGGCAGGCGCCGGATCAGGAGCGGCATGGCGACGTTCTCCAGGGCGGTGAACTCCGGCAGCAGGTGATGGAACTGGTAGACGAAGCCCAGCGATTCGTTGCGCAGGCGCCCGCGCTCGGCCTCGCTCACGAGCGTCAGGTCGCGGCCGAGCAGGCTGACCGTGCCCGCCGTCGGTGCATCCAGCCCGCCGAGGAGATGCAGCAGCGTGCTCTTGCCCGAGCCCGAGGCGCCGACGATGGCAACGCGCTCGCCGCGGGCGATGTCGAGGTCGACACCGAGCAGCACCGGCACCTCGACCTTGCCCTGCTGGTAGGTCTTCTTCAGGCCGCGGCAGGAAAGCACGGTCTCGTTATTCATATCTCAAGGCTTCCGCCGGATTGACTCGGGAAGCGCGCCAGCTCGGGTACAGCGTCGCCAGCAAAGTCAGCACGAAGGACACGGCGGCGATGACGCCGACGTCGCGCCACAGCAGCTCCGAAGGCAGCTCGGAGATGTAATACACCTCCTTGGCGAGGAACTGGGTGTTGAACAGGCGCTCGATGGCGGGCACCACGACATCGATGTTGAGCGCCAGCGCGACGCCGCCGGCCAGGCCGAGCGCCAGGCCGATGATGCCGATCAGCGCGCCCTGCACGATGAACACCTGCATGATGCTGGCCGGGCTCGCCCCCAGCGTGCGCAGGATGGCGATGTCGGATTCCTTGTCGGTGACCGCCATCACCAGCGTGGACACGATGTTGAAGGCGGCGACGGCGACGATCAGCAGCAGGATGATGAACATCACGTTCTTCTCGATCTGCACGGCGCGGAAGAAGTTGGCGTGGCTGCGCGTCCAGTCGGCGATGTAGACGTCGCCCTCGATCAGGCTCATCAGCTCGCGCGCCACGCGCGGCGCGGCGAAGAGGTCGTCGAGCTTGAGGCGCACGCCGGAGACGCGGTCCTCCATGCGGTAGAGCGCCTGCGCGTCGGCCAGATGCACCAGCGCCAGGCCGGAGTCGTATTCGTACATGCCGGCCTCGAAAATGCCGACCACGCGAAACTGCTTCAGCCGCGGCAGGATCGCCGCCGGCGTCACCAGCCCCTGCGGCGCGATCAGCGTCACCTTGTCGCCGGCGGACACCTGCAGGGCGCGCGCCAGCTCGCCGCCGAGGACGATGCCGAACTCGCCGGGCTTGAGCACCTGCATCGAGCCGCCGCGCATGGTGCGGTTGAAGTCGGCGACCTGCTCCTCGGCCTCCGGCAGCACGCCGCGCACCAAAACGCCGCGCACCGTCTGGTCGAAGGAGAGCATGCCCTGGGCGGCAACATAGGGCGCCGCCGCCCGCACCGCCTTGTGCTGCGCCGCCTGCCCGGCCACCTGCTGCCAGGCCGCCAGCTCGCCGCCGGCGCCGGAGATCTGCACGTGCGAGGCGACGCCGAGGATGCGCGTGCGCAGCTCCTTCTGGAAGCCGTTCATCACCGACAGCACGACGATCAGCGCCGCCACGCCCAGCCCGATGCCGCACATCGAGATCAGCGAGA
>JAEHDO010000179.1 GCA_016880375.1 Betaproteobacteria bacterium
CATAGCGGCGCGTCAGCGCCTGGCGCATCGCCGCATAATCGTCTCCGGGAGTGATGCCGGCGATGTTGTAGCGCCGGTATTCGCCATTTTTCATGGCGCCGTCGACGCAGATCACGCAGGAGGCGACAGTGGCTTCCCCCATGGTGTGGCTGATGTCGAAGCACTCGATGCGGTGGAGCGTCTCGCCGGCGCCCAGCGCCTCGCGCAATCGTTCCAGCCGCCCTTCGGTGTTGGACTTCTGCATGGCCTGCGCCTCGATGGCGAGGCGGGCATTGCGCTCCGCCATGGCCAGCCAGGCGCGCTCCATTTCACTGCGCGGGCGCTGCAGGGAAACGGCATGCCCTGCCGCTTCGACAAACGTCGCCGCCCAATCGCCCGGCGCTTCCAGATTGAGCAGGATGCGCGGCGGCACCGGGTGGTCGGCATAATGCTGCTCCAGGAAGGCCAGCAAAGCGTCCTCCGGCGCGCACTCCCGGGCGTTCTGCGGGAAGTGCGCCTTGTCGCCGAGGTGTCGCCCGCCGCGCACCATCGCATGATTGATGACCAGCAGGCCGCGTTCGGCCACGGCGGCAACGATATCGACGTCCTCTTCCCGCGCACTCTCGACATATTGCCGGTGCAGCACATTCTGCAGCGAGCGGATCTGGTCGCGCAGCGCCGCCGCTTTTTCAAACTGCAGCCGGTCCGCCTCCGACTGCATGGCCTCGGTGAGACGATCGACGACTTCGCCATGCCGGCCCCTGAGAAACATCTCGGCCAGGCGCACGTCCGCTGCATAGTCGGCCGCGGAAATCAGCCCGACGCAGGGTGCACTGCAGCGGCGGATCTGGTGCAGCAGGCAGGGGCGCGAGCGGTTCTGGTACACCGAGTTTTCGCAGGTGCGCAGGAGAAAGATGCGCTGCAGGAGGTGAATGCTCTCGCGCACCGCCTGGGAATTCGGAAACGGCCCGAAGTAGCGCGCGCCCTTGTCGAAGGCGCCGCGGTGGAAGGCGATGCGCGGGCAATCGTCGGCCGACAGCTCGATGTAGGGATACGACTTGTCGTCGCGGAAGAGGATGTTGAACTTCGGCGCCAGGCTCTTGATGAGGTTGTTCTCGAGGATCAGCGCCTCGGCCTCGGAACGGGTGGCGGTCACCTCGACGCTGGCCACCAGCCCGACCATGAGCCGGATGCGCTGGCTCAGGTTGGTCTTCTGGAAGTAGGAGGCGACGCGCTTCTTCAGGGCCTTGGCCTTGCCGACGTAGAGGACCTGGCCGGCGGCGTCGAGCATGCGGTAGACCCCGGGTTCCTCGGGCAGGGAACGGATCAGGGCCTTGCTGTCGAACATGTCAGTTTTTAGTTACGGCCGCTGCACTTAACGCCGATGAAGCTGACGTTAGCCTCCACTGAAACTTCGTTTTCAGGTCGGCGCGAATGGCTTCGAAAACGGCGTGGAAGGCCGGTTCGGTCAGACGCCTGGTCTGCGTGTTGTAGCGGCTGCAGTGATAGCTGTCGTGCAGGATGCGCCCGTCCGGCAGGACGTGGCGGGCGCCATGGGCGAACTTGCAGGTGCTGCGCTGCAAAGTCAGTCCCTGCAGCACGGCGTTATGCGCGACAAGGCCCAGGGCCAGGATAATGCGCGCTTCGGGGGAAGCGGCCAACTCGCTTGCCAGAAAGCGGTTGCAGGTTCTGATTTCGCCTGTTTCCGGCTTGTTCTCCGGCGGCACGCACTTCACGGCGTTGGTGATGCGGCAATCGATCAGTTGCAGCCCGTCGTCCGCCGACACGGATTGCGGCCGGCTGGCAAAACCGAAACGGTGCAGGGTGGAATACAGCAGGACCCCGGCGTAATCGCCCGTAAACGGCCGTCCGCTGCGGTTGGCGCCGTGATAGCCGGGCGCGAGACCGACGATGAGCAGCGTCGCCTTGGGATCGCCGAAGGGCTCCACCGGCCGGGCGTGATAGCCCGGCCTTTCGCGGCGGCAATCGTCGAGAAAGGCCGCCAGGCGCGGACAGGCGCGGCATTCGAGCAGTGGAGTCAGCGTAGACGGCATCGCTTACTCCGACACGGCTTCGAGCGCCTTGAGCGCTTCCAGATAGTCGGCCTGCTCGCGTAATGTTTCCATCTCCGCCGCTGGCGCCGCCGGAAGAAGCCCTTGCAGGCGGCGCGAAGACACAGGATCGCAATTGGGATGCCACTCCCGCAGGAGCTGCCGCGCTGCGGCCGGGTTATTGCACACCAGCACCATGTCGCAGCCGGCATCCAGGGCGGCATTCGCCCGTTCGACGAAGCCGCCGGCAAAGCTGGCGCCCTCCATCGACAGGTCGTCGCTGAAGATCACGCCGTCGAAGCCGAGTTCGCCGCGCAGCACGTAGCGCAGCCAGTAGGACGAGAAGCCGGCCGGATTGGGATCCAGGTTTTCGTAGATGACATGCGCCGGCATGACGGCGGCGAGATCCATCCTGCGATGGGCGCGGTAAGGCGAGAAATCCGGGTACAACGCTTCAATAGGACGCGCATCGACCGGAACGGCCAGATGGGAGTCGGCGACGACGAAGCCGTGTCCGGGGAAATGTTTGCCGACGTTGGCCATTCCGGCGCGGCGCAAGCCGGCGTTCAGGGCGCCGGCGAGCGCCGTCACCGCGACGGGATCGCGATGGAAGGCGCGATTGCCGATGATCTCGCTGGTGCCGTAGTCGAGATCGAGCACCGGCGTGAAGCTGAGGTCGATGCCGCAGGCGCGCAGCTCGGCGGCCAGGACAAAACCCGCGGCCTTTGCCGTGTCAAGGGCGCGTACGGGATCGCTGTCCCACAGCGTGCCGATCGCGCCCATCGGCGGCAGTACGGTAAATCCATGGCGGAAGCGCTGCACGCGCCCGCCTTCATGGTCGATGGCGATCAGCAGCGGCGGCTGCCGGAGGGCATGAATTTCAAAAGTCAGTTCCCGCAATGCGGCGAGCGATTCGAAATTGCGCTTGAACAGGATGACGCCGCCGACGAGCGGATGCAGCAGGACTTCGCGCTCCTCCGCAGTCAGGCGCGGTCCCTCGACGTCGAGCATCAGCGGGCCGAGGGCCTGGGTTACGGTCATGGCGTGTCCTCTTGTTCCACCACGACGAAAGCCATGGCGGTGTCGGTTTCGTCGCTCAGGCTGAGATGGGCCCGCAGCCGCCGCGCCTTCATCCAGTCGGCCAGCGGCTGCGCGTACTCGAAGCTGGGCCGGCCGAGGCCGTCGCTGAGCACCGCGATGTTGTGCAGGGTCGCCGGATCGCGCAG
>JAEHDO010000180.1 GCA_016880375.1 Betaproteobacteria bacterium
GCGGCGTGCGACTTGTTGAAGCCGTAGCCGGCGAAGCTCTCCATGGTGTCGAAGATCTCGTTGGCCTTGTCGGCGCCGATGCCGTTCCCGGCCGCCCCGGCAACGAAGATCTCGCGCTGCTGGGCCATTTCCTCGGGCTTCTTCTTGCCCATGGCGCGGCGCAGCAGGTCGGCACCGCCGAGCGAATAGCCGGCCACCACCTGGGCGGCCTGCATCACCTGTTCCTGGTAAACCATGATGCCGTAGGTGTTGCCGACCACCCGCTCGAGCAGCGGGTGCGGATAGGCGATGCGCTCGCGGCCGTGCTTGCGGGCGATGAAGTTGGGGATGAAATCCATCGGCCCCGGGCGGTAGAGCGCATTCAGGGCGATGAGGTCTTCCAGCCGGTCGGGCTTCGCCTGCACCAGCGTCTCCTTCATGCCGCGCGATTCGAACTGGAACACCGCCGTGGTGTTGGCCGTCTTGAAGATGCGTTCGTAGGTCGGCTTGTCGTCGAGGGGCAGGCGATCCAGGACGATGTCCGTCTCCTCGACCTCCTTCACGAAGCGCACCGCCTCGGCGAGGATGGTCAGGGTGCGCAGGCCGAGGAAGTCGAACTTCACCAGGCCGGCGCGCTCGACGTCGTCCTTGTCGAACTGGCTCACCGCCGACTCGGCGCCGCCCGCCGAATAGAGCGGGCAGAAGTCGGTCAGCCTGCCCGGCGCGATGAGCACGCCGCCGGCGTGCATGCCGACGTTGCGCGTCAGTCCCTCCAGCTTTTCCGCCAGCGCCAGCAGCTCGCGGATCTCCTCCTCGCGCCCGGCGCGCTCGTTGATGGCCGGCTCCTTTTCGCGCGCGGCCTTCAGCGTGATCCCCAGCTCGTTGGGGATCAGCTTGGCGAACTGGTCGACGAAGTTGAAGCCGAGGTCGAGCACGCGGCCGACGTCGCGGATCACCGCCTTGGCCGCCATCGTGCCGAAGGTGGCGATCTGCGAGACGGCGTGGCCGCCGTATTTGCGCTTGACGTAGTCGATGACGCGGTCGCGGCCCTCCTGGCAGAAGTCGATGTCGAAGTCCGGCATCGACACCCGCTCCGGATTGAGGAAGCGCTCGAACAGCAGCTCATAGCGCAGCGGATCGAGATCGGTGATGCCGAGCGAGTAGGCCACCAGCGAGCCGGCGCCCGAGCCGCGGCCCGGACCGACCGGCACGCCATTCTGCTTGGCCCAGTTGATGAAGTCGGCGACGATGAGGAAGTAGCCGGGGAAGCCCATCTGCTGGATGGTCCTGCACTCGAAGGCGAGGCGCTCGGCATACTCGGGACGCTTGCGCTGGCGTTCGGCGGCATCGGGATAGAGCTGCGCCAGGCGCCGTTCCAGGCCTGCCTGCGCCTGCTGCGTCAGGTAATCGTCGAGGGTGACGCCCTCGGGCACGGGAAACTGCGGCAGCTGGTTCTTCCCTAACTCGAGCGACAGGTTGCAGCGGCGCGCGATCTCGACCGAATTCTCCAGCGCCTCGGGCAAATCGGCGAAGAGCGCCTGCATCTCGGCCTGGGTCTTGAAATACTGTTCTTCGGTGAACTGCTTCGGCCGGCGCGGATCGGCCAGCACGTAGCCCTCGGCGATGCACACCCGCGCCTCGTGGGCCTTGAAGTCGTCGCGCTCGATGAACTGCAGCGGATGCGTCGCCACCACCGGCAGGTTCAGTTGCGCCGCCAGCGCCACGCTCGCCGTGATCATCGGTTCGGCCTGCGGCTGGCCGAAACGCTGCAATTCGATGTAGTAGCTGTCGGGAAACAGGCGTGCCCACTCGCGCGCCGCAGCCTCGGCCTGGGCGGCACTGCCCATCAGAAGCGCCTGGCCGACATCGCCCTGCGCCGCGCCGGACAGCGCGATCAGGCCGGCATTGTCGCCGGCGGCAAAGGCGGCGCGCGAAATTTCGGCCCGGCCGCGGCTGCGCGGCCCGAGATAGGCCTGGGTCAGCAGTTCGCACAGGCGCAGGTAGCCGGCGCGGTTCTTCACCAGCAGCAGCAGGCGCGCCGGCCGGTCGCGGTCGCTGGCAGCGGCGACAGGTTCCACCCAGGCGTCACAGCCGATGATCGGCTTCAGGCCGCGGCTGCGCGCGCCGCTGTAGAACTTGACCATGCCGAAGAGGTTGGCCAGATCGGTCAGCGCCAGTGCCGGCATGCCGTCGCCGGCGGCCCTGGCGATGGCTTCGTCGAGCCGGACCATGCCGTCGGCTATGGAGTATTCGCTGTGCAGGCGGAGATGGACGAAGGCAGGGGACGGCATGGACTGTATTTTAGAACTGAAGCCGCTCCCGGTCATGCCGCTTGCAGCTGAAATATACTGGACGCCAGCAAGAAAAAAGGATTGACAGGATTGGATATGACCGAGCGGCACAGCTCGATGGCCCTGGTCGCGCTTTTCGCCGGCGCGATCGGCATTGCCTTCGCGCCGATCTTCGTGCGCCTGTCCGAGGTGGGCCCGGTGGCGACCGCCTTCTGGCGGCTGCTGCTGGCGCTGCCGCTGCTTGTCTTCTGGATGGCGCTCCAGGAACGGGGCAAGAAGCAGGCCGCCGCCCGTCCGGCGTGGCCGATGGCCGTGCTGGCCGGCCTCTTTTTCGCGGCGGACCTGGCTGTCTGGCACTGGTCGATCCGCCTCACCAGCGTCGCCAACGCCACATTCCTCGCCAATCTCGCGCCGGTTGCGGTCACGCTTGGCGCCTGGGTCCTCCTCGGCGAGCGCGCCAGGCCCGTCTTCTTTGCCGGGATGCTGCTGTCGCTGGCGGGGGCAGCGCTGCTGATGGGCGCGAACGTCGGCGGCCCGGGATCGGTCCTGCTCGGCGACGGCCTCGGCATGCTGACGGCGGTTTTCTATGCCGGCTACCAGCTGTGCGTCAAACGCTTGCGCGACACGCAGTCGACCGCGCACATCATGTTCGCAAGCGGCGCGGCCTGTGCCACGGTCCTGCTGCCGACGGCGCTGCTCATGGGGGAAACGATTTTGCCGGCGAGCCTGGCTGGGTGGGGCGTGCTGCTCGGCCTCGCGCTGGTGTGCCAGCTTGCCGGGCAGGGCCTGATCACCTATGCGGTGGCGCACCTGCCGGCGAGCTTCTCCTCGGTCAGCCTGCTGCTGCAGCCGGTGGCCGCGGCCGGATTCGCCTGGCTGCTGTTCGGCGAAGCGCTTGCCGCCCTGCAGTGGCTCGGCGCCGCCGCGGTGCTGGCCGGCATCTGGCTGGCCCGCCGCGGCACGAACTAGCTTCGGCTGTAGCGCAACGCTGCCTCTGCGACGCGCTTGCCCAGATGCGCGGCGGTCTTCAGGTCGCTCTCGAGCATGCCGTCGGCGCCCTGGTCGACGTTCGACTGCGCCATTGCGCCGGAGAAGCTGCCGAGGCGGTTGAGGTCGTCAACAGAACCCTTGCTGTTGTTGTTGCCGGGCATGAGTCCCAGGCTGACCCAGAGCATGCCGTGCTGATTGGCGAAGACCATGAGCTGGATCAGCGAGTTGAGCTTGTCGCCGCTCTGGCTGCCGGAGTTGGTGAAGCCGGCCGCCAGCTTGTCCTTCCAGGCCGAGGAGAACCAGGCCTTGGAACTGTCGTCCATGAACTTCTTGAAGGCCGCCGAGACGCTGCCCATGTAGGTCGGCGCGCCGAAGACGATCGCGTCGGCCGCCGCCAGGTCGTCCCAGCGCCGATCGACGTCGGCCACCGGGATCAGGTGCGCCATCACGCCTCCAACCGCCGCCGCGCCCTCGGCCACCGCCTTCGCCTGGCGCTCGGTATGGCCGTAACCGCTGTGATACACCACTGCCACTTTCTTCATTGCCTTGCTCCTTTCAGGGTAGGTCGAACAACAGGATCTCCGCGTCGTGCGTCGCGACGATCTCCAGATTTTCCTCATCGGCGATTTTCGCGCCGTCGCCGCCCTGCAGCGACTGACTATTGAGGCGGACGGCGCCGCGCGCCACGTGCAGGTAGGCGTGCCGCCCGGGCGCCAGCGCATGGCGCACCGTCTCACCCGGCGCCAGCAGGGCGGCGTAGAGCGCCGCCTCCTGGTGGATCGTCACGCTGCCCTCGCGGCCGTCGCTCGAGGCCACCAGCCGCAGGCGGCCGTGTCGTTCTTCCGGCGGGAAAAAGGTCTGCTCGTAGCTTGGGCGCACGCCGCGCACGTTCGGCTCGATCCAGATCTGCAGCAGATGCGTGGCGGCGTCCGGCGAGGGATTGAACTCGCTGTGCAGCACGCCCTTGCCGGCGCTCATGCGCTGCGCCTCGCCGGGACGGATCACGGCGCCGTTGCCCATGCTGTCCTTGTGCTCGAGCGCGCCGTCGAGGATCCAGGTGACGATCTCCATGTCGCGGTGGCCGTGGGTGCCGAAGCCCTTGCCGGGCTGGACGATGTCCTCGTTGATGACGCGCAGGCCGTGCCAGCCCATTTCCGCCGGATCGTGGTAGTCGGCGAAGGAGAAGGTGTGCCAGCTTTGCAGCCAACCGTGGTCGGCGTGGCCGCGCTCGCTGCCCTTGCGGATCCGGATCATGGTTTTCTCCTTTCTCTGTTCAAACGCATTCATCGATTGACGCCATCGTAATTCCTGACTAATCTGATTAAAAGCGAATTATTTCGGGCCTATCGTTCAATTATTTTCAACATGCGAATTTCCCTCGACGCCCTGCAGATCCTCGACGCCATCGACACGCGCGGCAGCTTCGCCGCGGCGGCCGAGGCGCTGCACCGCGTGCCCTCGGCGCTGACCCACGCCATCCAGAAACTGGAGGACGACCTCGCCGTGACGCTGTTCGTGCGCCAGGGCCGCCGCGCCGTGCTGACGCCGGCCGGCCGGCTGCTGCTCGAGGAGGGCCGCCACCTGCTCAGCGCCGCCGGCGAACTGGAATGCCGCGTCAAGCGCATCGCCACCGGCTGGGAGCACGAGCTGCGCATCGCCGTCGAGGCGGTGCTCGACCTGAATGCGCTGTGGCCCCTGATCGGGGCGTTCTACAAGCAGATGTCCGGCACCCGGCTGCGCCTGTCCACCGAGGTGCTCGGCGGTTGCTGGGACGCGCTGGCGACGCGGCGCGCCGACCTCGCCATCGGCGCGCCCGGCGACATGCCGCCAGGCGGCGGCTACCGCACGCAAGCCCTCGGCCGCTCGCAGCCGGTGTTCGCGGTGGCGCCCGGCCACCCGCTGGCGAAGATGCGCGAGCCGATACCTGCCGCCGAACTGCTCAAGCACCGCGCCGTGGTGATTGCCGACACCTCGCGCCAGTTGCTGGCGCGCACGGCAGGGCTGCTCTCGGGACAGGACACGCTGGTGGTGCCGGATTTCGCCGCCAAGCTGGCGGCGCAGGTCGCCGGCCTGGGCGTGGGCCACCTGCCGCTGCCGCTCGCCGCGCCGGAAATCGCCGCCGGCCGGCTGGTGGCGAAGCGCACCACCGAGGCGGCGCCCGACCTGCCGCTGCACGTCGCCTGGCGCAGCGATCACGAAGGGCTGGCGCTGTCGTGGTTCCTGGAACGGCTGGGGGATGAAGCCTTGCGGGCGCGCCTGCTGGGCGAGGCGCCGAAGAAGCGCGCTACTCGTGCGGGGCGTTCACCCAGTCGATGATGCCCTGCCACTGCGGCAGGTCCTTCTCGGCGCGCGCGGGCGAGAGGTCGAACAGGGTCAGGCCGTGCGCGGCGGCCTGGACGTAGGTCTGGGTGTCGCGCAGGAAGCCGAGCACCGGCACGTCGAGGCCCTCGACGAAGCGCTCCAGCTCGTGCGCCGCCCGCGTGCGCGCATCGACGCGCATGCCGAC
>JAEHDO010000005.1 GCA_016880375.1 Betaproteobacteria bacterium
CGCCCATCGATCCCGCCGGCCGCATCGTCATCGTCGTCGACGACGGGCTGGCGACCGGCTCGACCATGCTCGCCGCCCTGCATGCCCTGCGCCAGCGCCAGCCGCAGAAGCTGATCTGCGCCGTGCCTGTGGCGCCGCCGGAGACGCTGGAGAACGTCGCCGGCAAGGCCGACGAGGTGGTGTGCCTCTACGCCCCGGAGAACTTCCAGGCCGTCGGCCAGTTCTATGCCGACTTCGGCCAGGTGGAGGACGACGAAGTGATCGCGCTGCTGTCGGAAAGGAAGAAGCCATGAAGCTGCTTGCGATGGGATTCGCCCTCGTTCTCGCCGGCTGCGGCGTCTCCGAGACCGCCACGGTCGCCGCCACGGCCGGCGCCGCCAAGGCCAGGGAGGCCGAGCAGGCGAAGAACGCGCCGGCACAGGTGCAGGGCAAGCTCGACGAATCGCTCAAGCAGGCGGAACAGAAGCGCGAAGGCGACGAAGCGCGCTGAACTTCAGGCGGCTAACAGGCGCCGCAGCCCGCGCATCAGGCAGCCGATGGCGGGCAGCTTCATGTAGAGCTCCTCGGCGGCGTCCCAGTAGTCGCGGTGGTAAACCACCTTGCCGGCGGCGTCGAAGCGCAGGTGGCTGACGCCGCGCAGGACCTGGTCGCCTTTTCCGGCCAGGCGCCGGCTGCGGAAATGGAAGGTCCACACCAGCACCGCGCCGTTGTCGGCGGCGATGCGCTCCTCGACGCGGAAGCGCGGCGCCTCCACCTGGCGGAACATGTGGGTGAAGATTACTTTGATCGCCGCCAGGCCGCGCACCTCGTTGAAAGGGTCCTTGAAAGAAGCCTCCTCGGCGTAGAACGTGCCGAAGCGCTCGACATCGGCAGCGCTCAGGTTCTCGTAGAAGGCGACCAACTCGTCGAGATTCATCATGTCAGGCTCCAGTGAGGCGGCGGATCAGGGGAAAGTACAGTCGGTGCGGCAGCAGGCGCAGCAGCTTGAGCACGCGCGTGAAGCGCTTCGGGAAGTGGATCTCGAAGGCGGAGGTGGCGAAGCCGCGCAGGACTTCGCGCGCCGCTTCCTGCGGGGTGATCAGCGCCGGCATGGCGAAGTCGTTCTGCGCGGTGAGCGGCGTGGCGACGAAGCCGGGGTTGATGACGCGCACGCCGACGCCGCGCGCGGCGAGGTCGAGCCAGAGCGTCTCGGCGAAGTTGATCAGCGCCGCCTTGGTCGGGCCGTAGACCAGCGCCTTGGGCAGGCCGCGGTAGCCGGCGACGCTGGAGACGAAGGCGAGCTGGCCATTGCCCTGCTTCAGCAGCAGCGGCGCCAGCGCCGCGGCGAAGGCCATGGCGCCGGAGAGGTTCACCGCGATCATGCGCGCGGCCGCCGCCGCATCGTAGTCCCAGATGCGCATCGGCACGTAGTCGCCGGCGAGGTACACCGCGACATCGACGCCGCCCCAGGCCGCCTCGATCCGGTCGCGCGCCGCCGACAATGCCGCCGCGTCGGTGGCGTCGCAGGGCAGCACCATCGCCTGCGGCAACTCGCCGGCGATGGTCGCGATGCGCTCGGCGCGCCGCGCCGAAAGGGCCACTGCGGCGCCGGCCGCCGACAGTTCTCGCGCCAGCGCCTCGCCGATGCCGCTGGAGGCGCCCATCAGCCAGACGCGCTTGCCCTGCCAGTCGCGGATTGGCGCGTTCATCGCTTGCGGAAGGAGAGCGTCACCTCGCCGAGGCGGAAGCCCCACTTCGACATGACGGAACGGTTGAGCATCACCTGGTCATCCATGAGGAACATCCAGTCGTCGAAATCGACGTGCCAGGTCTTGCCGTCCACCGGCAGCGCCAGCACGTAGCGCCAGCGCAGGGCGTTGCCGGCGGCCTCGCCGACGGCCGTGCCGACGACGTCGTCGGCACGGCCGCTGTAGCGGCCCTCGCCCTCGCGCACGAGGGTCCACACGCGCCGCGATGTCGTGCCATCCGACCAGGCGAATTTTTCGTCGAGCGTGCCGGTGTCGCCCTGCCAGCTTGCCTCGATGACGACGTGGAAGCGCTTCACCACCTCGCCCGAGCGGTCCTGGAACATGCCCCAGCCGTCGAGCGTGCCGTTGAAGTATTTGCCGAGATCGAGCTGCGGCTGCTCGGCGCGGTATTTGTCCACCGGCACGCCGGCGCAGCCGGCCAGGCCGAGGGTGAAGGCGAGGGCATACAGGGTTTTCATGGCGATTCCTCCAGAATGTGGCGCCAGCGCCAGGCGAGCGCGGCGGAAACGAGCTTGAAGCCGACCGGCAGCAGGCAATACACGGCGGCGAGGCCGGCCGTGCCGCCGGCTTCGCCCGGACGGTAGCCGAGCCAGGCCAGCAGCGGCAGGCTGATGCCGGCGGCCAGGGCGAGGTTGAGCTTGGTGGCCAGGCCCCACCAGCCGAAGTAGCCGCCGGCGCGCGCGCTCGCACGCTCGCGCTCGGCCAGGTCGGCGAGCAGCGCCGGCGGAAAGGCGAGGTCGGCGCCGAGGGCGAGGCCCGACAGCAGGCAGATGGCGGCGAAGGCGGTTATGTCGCCGGCGCCCAGCGCGTAGGCCCAGACGAAGGCGAGCGAGGATAGCGCCATGCCGCCGATCCAGGCGCGCACGCGGCCGATCTTCCGTGCCAGCGTCACCCAGGCGGGCAGGCCGGCCGCGCCGGCGACGAAATACAGGGCGAGGAAGGCGCCGCCCCAGGCTTCCGCCTGCAGCACGTCGGCGACGAAGAACAGCACCAGGGTGGCGGGCAGGGCGGCGGCGATGCCGCTGGCGAGGTACACGGCGAGCAGGCGCCGGAAAGCGGAGTCGCCGAGCGCGGCGAGCGGCGGCGCGGCGTCCAGCGTCCGGCGCTGGACCAGCGGCGGGCGCGGCGTGGCGAGCAAAGTCAGTCCCGCCAGCACGGCGAGCGCGGCGACGAAGACCCAGGCCAGGCGCGACAGCCCGGTTGCGGCATCGGCGGCGAGCAGGCCGGGCAGCACCGCGGCGAATACGACGCCGACCAGGCCGAAGCCTTCGCGGCTGGCGGTGAGCAGGGTGCGCTCGCGCGCGTCGCGGCCGAGTTCGGCGCCCCAGGCCTGCAAGGCGATGGTGGCCAGGCTGTAGCCGAAATAGGTCAGGGCGAGTGCGCCGGCGAGCCACGGCAAGGCGTGCGCCGCCGGCGGATGCAGCAGCGCCAGCATGCCCAGCGCCAGGCAGGGCAGCGCCAGCAGGATCATGCCGCGCCGCGCGCCGTGCCGGTCGCCCCACCAGCCGATGAGCGGGTCGAGGCCGGCGTCGAGCAGGCGTGCGGCGAGCAGGACGGCGCCGAGCAGGGCGAGGTCCAACCCCACCGTCTCGGCGTAGAAGCGCGGCACATGCACGTACACCGGCAGCGCCGCCATCGCCAGCGGCAGGCCGAGCACGCCGTAGGCGAGCCAGTGGCGCGGCGCCAAAGCGGCGTTCACTCCGGCGTTCATTGCGGCGGGACCTGCAGCAGGGCGCTGCGCACGGCCGGCGCGCGCGTGCGCGGGTCGAGCCAGATGGCGAAAAAGCGGCGCGCGAACTCTTCGTCGGCGATGTCGCCGAGCAGGCGTTCACGGTAAAAGAAGCGCGCGCCGCCCGCGGGCAGGTGGATGCCGGTGAGGGTGTCGCCCGGCGCGACGTCGGGAAACAGCGCACGCATCGCCCCGCGCCAGCGAGCCAGCGCCGCTTCGTCAGCGCCGAGACGGCGCATCTCTTCCTCGCTGGCCTGCGCGATGCGCTCGCCGGGAATGGCGCGGCGGTATTCGAGCACCAGGGCGAGCGGGGGCCGGGGTTCCGCCGGCGCTTCTCCCGCCACCCACAGGGTGGCGCGGTAGAGCGTCAAGCCGAACCAGGTCATCTCGCCGCTGCCCCAGCGTCGCCAGTCGACTTCGCCGCGCGCTGCTTCGGGCAGCGCCTGCGCCGGCGCGGCGAGCAGCATCAGCAGGAAGAGCCAGCGCCTCATCGCGCGTGCGCCAGCTCGAACTGCACGACGTCGGTGGAGCCGGCGGCGAAGCCCGCCTCGCAGTAGGCGAGGTAGAAGCGCCAGAGGCGGCGGAAGCGCTCATCGAAGCCGAGGCGGGCGATCTGCGGCCAGGCCGCCTCGAAATTGCGTGCCCACTCGGCCAGGGTGCGCGCGTAGTCGCGGCCGAAGGCGAAAGCCTCGCGCACCTCCAGCCCGGCGTGCCCGGCCTGCTCGCGGAAGGCGGCAACGGAAGGCAGCATGCCGCCGGGGAAAACCATCTGCTGGATGAAGTCGGTGCCCTTGCGGTAGCGCGCGAAGAGGTCGTCGCGGATGGTGATGACCTGCGCCACGGCGCGTCCCCCCGGCGCCAGGTTGCGCGCCACGGCGGCGAACCAGGCCGGCCACCAGCGCTCGCCCACGGCCTCGAACATCTCCACCGAAACGATGTGGTCGTAGCGGCCGTCGAGGTCGCGGTAGTCGGTGAGCGACAGCCGCACGCGGTCGTCGAGGCCGGCGCGCGCCATGCGCTCGCGCGCGTAGGCGAGCTGGGAGGGCGAGAGCGTGATGCCATGCACCTCGAGCCCG
>JAEHDO010000181.1 GCA_016880375.1 Betaproteobacteria bacterium
CAAGTATTCCGGCACCTACGCCAACTCGATCCTCGCCAACATGGAGGCCACCGAGCACGGCTACGACGAGGCGCTGCTGCTCGACGTGGACGGCTTCGTCGCCGAAGGCGCCGGCGAGAACCTCTTCATCGTCAAGGACGGCCAGATCTACGAGCCGGAAATCGCCTCCGCCCTGGTCGGCATCACCCGCGCCACCATCATCCAGCTGGCCAAGGAACTTGGCTATGAAGTCAAGGCCAAGCGCCTGACGCGCGACGATCTCTACATCGCCGACGAGGCCTTCTTCACCGGCACCGCCGCCGAGGTGACGCCGATCCGCGAGGTCGACAGCCGGCAGATCGGCAGCGGCAAGCGCGGCCCGATCACGCACCAGATCCAGAACCTGTTCTTCGACGTGGTGAACGGCCGTTCGCCCTTCCACAAGGGCTGGCTGACGCCGGTGCAATAAGGAGCGGACATGAGCGAAGTGAAAGACACTGCCCGCGTCGTCGCCGTCACGGCGCACGACCTGCCGCTGCATTGCCCGCGGCCGGGCGCGCCGCTGTGGGCGCGCCACCCGCGCGTCTTCCTCGATCCGCTCAAGGGCGGCGAGGCGGTCTGCCCGTATTGCGGCACGCGCTACACCTTCACCGGCGAAGCCCCGAAGGGACATCATTGAACGCCTCCGCGTGATGCGGAAAGTCCTCATCGTCGCCCCCTCCTGGATCGGCGATACGATCCTTGCGCAGCCGCTGTTCCGGCGGCTGCATGAAATTCACACCGGCCTGATCCTCGACGCCTTCGCGCCGGCCTGGGCGGCGCCGGTGCTCGAACGCATGCGAGAAGTCCGGCGCGTCATTCCCAATCCCTTCGCCCACGGCGAGTTCAACCTGGCCGGGCGCTGGCGCACGGCGCGGGAAGTGGCGCGCGAAGGCTACGATACGGCCATCGTCCTGCCGAATTCCTGGAAATCCGCCCTCCTGCCCTTCCTCGCCGGCATCCCGCAGCGCATCGGCTTCAGGGGCGAGGCGCGCCGCGGCCTACTCAACCGCATCCACGCGCTCGACGAAACGGCCCTGCCGCAGCTGGCGCAGCGCTATGCCCTGCTGGCCGAGGAGATCGGCGCCACCGCGCCGGCGCCGCTGGCCGAACCGCAGCTCGACATCGACGGCAACAGCGTGCGCGCCACCTTGGCGGCGCTCGGCCTGGCCCCTGCGCCGGCGCCGGTCGCCTTCTGCCCAGGCGCCGAATACGGCCCGGCCAAGCGCTGGCCGGCGGCGCATTTCGCCGCGCTGGCGCGCCGTCTTGCAGAGGCTGACTTTCCGGTCTGGATCGTCGGCTCGGCGAAGGACGCGCCCATCGGCGCGGAGATCGAGCAGTTGTCCGGCGGCACCGCCCGCAACCTGTGCGGCCGGACCGATCTCGCCGAGGCCATCGCGCTTCTCTCCTGCGCGCGCCTGGTGGTGAGCAACGACTCCGGACTGATGCACGTCGCCGCCGCGCTCGATCGCCCGCTGGTGGCGCTCTACGGCTCGTCCAGCACGGCCTACACGCCGCCGCTGTCGCAGCAGGCGCGGCTCCTCAGCCTCGCTCTTCCGTGCAGTCCCTGCTTCCAGCGCGAATGCCCGCTGGGACATTTAAAATGCCTGAACGACCTGCCCCCCGCAATGGTGCTGGAGGCGGCAAAGGAGGCTCTCTCATGACCATGCGTTTCTTCGCCACGCCAGAGGATGCCGAAACGGCCTTCTACGATGCGCTGGAGCGCGCCGACCTCGATGCCATGATGGCCATCTGGGCCGAGGACGAGGAAGTGATCTGCACGCACCCGAACGGCGAGCGCATCGCCGGCTTTGCCGCCGTGCGCGAAAGCTGGCGGCAGGTTTTCTCCAGCGGCCCGCGCGCCAGCGTGCGTCAAAGCGATCAGGTGCACCGCCAGGGCATCCTGCTCACCCTGCACAGCGTGCACGAGCACTACTCGGTTCCCGGCGAGGAGGCCCCGCGCCCGCCGGTCATCGCCAGCAATGTCTACGTGCGCGGCGCCCAGGGCTGGCACCTGCTGGCGCGCCATGCCTCCAGCGCGCCAGCGGCGGTGGCCGCCGACATCTCCGCAACGTTGCATTGAACGAGCAAATCACCTACCGCTCGCCTGCCTGGCTGCCCGGCGGCCATGCGCAGACGATCTGGCCGATCCTGCGCAAAAGTGCGCCGCCCGCCTATCGACGGGAGCGCTGGGACGCGCCCGACGGCGACTTCATCGATGTCGACTGGCTGGCCACGCCCGAGGAGGCAGGCGCGCCGCTGGTGGTGCTCTTCCACGGCCTCGAAGGCAGCTCGGCCAGCCACTACGCCATCGCCCTGATGCACGCGCTGGCGCGGCGCGGCTGGGGCGGCGCCGTGCCGCACTTTCGCGGCTGTTCGGGCGAGCCGAACCGCCTGCCGCGCGCCTACCACTCGGGCGATTCCGCCGAGATCGACTGGATCCTGCAAAGGATGCGCAGCCGTTTTCCGCAACGCACGCTCTACGCCGCCGGCGTCTCCCTCGGCGGCAACGCCCTGCTGAAATGGGCCGGCGAGCAGGAAGGCGCGGCACGCGACGTGGTGCAGGCGATTGCCGCAGTGTGCGCACCGCTCGACCTCACCGCCGCCGGACAGGCCCTGCAGCAGGGCTTCAGCCTGCTCTATGCGAAGCGCTTCCTCGTCACGCTGAAGGCGAATTCGCAGGCGAAACTGGGGCGTTTCCCCGGCCTGTTCGACGAGGGGCGCATGCGTGCGGCGGGAACGCTCTACGACTTCGACGACGCCGTCACGGCGCCCCTGCACGGTTTCCGCGACGCCGCGGACTACTGGCGCCGCGCCAGCAGCAAGCCCTGGCTGCCGGGCATCCGCCTGCCCGCGCTGGTGATCAACGCCCTCAACGATCCCTTCCTGCCGTGGCAGGCCTTGCCCGGCGCGAAGGAGGCCTCGGCTTCGGTCACGCTCGACTACCCGGCGGGCGGTGGCCATGTCGGTTTCGTCACCGATCCCTTTCCGGGCCGCCTCGTCTGGCTGCCGCAGAGGCTTCTGACCTATTTCGGGCAAGCTGGTTGATGGGATAATGCCCGAAACATCGAGAGGTTCAGACATGCAGATACCCGCCCCCGAAATCTTCAAGGCCTACGACATCCGCGGCATCGTCGGCCAGACGCTGACGCGCGATTCCGTCTTCGCCATCGGCCGCGCCATCGGTTCCGAGGCGCGCAGCCGCAAGGTGAAGACCGTCGTCGTCGGCCGCGACGGCCGCCTGTCCGGTCCGGAACTCTCTCGCGCCCTGATGGAGGGCATCTGCGCCAGCGGCGTGGACGTCGCCGACATCGGCATGGTGCCGACGCCGCTCGGCTACTTCGCCGCGCATCACCTGAAGACCGGCAGCGCCGTGCTGGTCACCGGCAGCCACAACCCGCCCGACTACAACGGCTTCAAGATCATGCTCGCCGGCGACACCCTGCACAGCACCGCCATCACCGCGCTGCGCACCCGCCTCGTCGAAGGCCGGCTTTCCATCGGCAGCGGCAGGGTCACCCAGGTGGATGTGCGCCGGGACTACCTCGACCGCATCGTCTCCGACGTGAAGCTGTCGCGCAAGATGAAGATCGTGGTGGACTGCGGCAACGGCGTCGCCGGCGCCGTGGCGCCCGAGCTGTTCCGCCGCATGGGCTGCGAGCTGGTCGAGCTGTTCTGCAAGGTGGACGGCACTTTCCCCAACCACCACCCCGACCCGTCGAAGCCGGACAACCTGAAGGACGTCATCCGCGCCCTGCAGGAGACCGATGCGGAACTCGGCATCGCCTTCGACGGCGACGGCGACCGTCTCGGCGTGGTGACCAAGCGCGGACAGATCATCTACCCCGACCGCCAGCTGATGCTCTTCGCCGCCGACGTGCTGGCGCGAAATCCCGGCGCGCAGATCATCTACGACGTGAAATGCTCGCGCAATCTGGCCAGATCCATCCGCCACCAGGGCGGCGTGCCGCTGATGTGGAACACCGGCCACGCCCTCATCAAGGCCAAGCTGAAGGAGACCGGCGCCCCGCTCGCCGGCGAGATGAGCGGCCACACCTTCTTCAAGGAGCGCTGGTACGGCTTCGACGACGGCCTCTATGCCGGCGCGCGCCTGCTGGAGATCGTCTCGCGCTGGCCGGACGCCAACTGGCCGCTGGAGCACCTGCCCGACGCCGTGTCCACGCCCGAGCTCAACCTGAAGATGCAGGAAGGCGAGCCGCACGCCCTCATCGCCAAACTGCAGAAAACGGCGAATTTCGAAGGCGCGCAGGAGATCAACACCATCGATGGACTGCGCGTCGAGTACGCCGACGGCTTCGGCCTGATGCGCGCCTCCAACACCACGCCGGTGCTGGTGCTGCGCTTCGAGGCCGACAATGCGGCGGCGCTGGAACGCATCAAGGCCGACTTCCGCCGCGTGCTGCGCACGGCGCGGCCGGACTTGCTGCAGGCCTTCTGAAAATCTGATTTGCTCTGAGGCGGCTAACCGACCGCCTTGAGGATCAGCGGCGTCAGCGTCTCCGGCAGGCTGACTTTCCCGGCGAGAACGAACTCCCGCGCCGCCTGCGACATCTTTTGCCAGGTCTTGCGGATGATCTCCATCCACTTCGCCTCGTCGTAGTCGGGATGCCGGGCGGCAAAACCCGACAGGTAGTGCTCGAGGAAGACGAGATCGGCGACGTCTTCGAGAAGTTGCGTGTCCGGGTTTACCTTGAGCGCCTTCTTGCCCACCGCCGCCTGGACGCGCTCGATCGTCGCTTCGTCGTAGCCGGTTTCCCGCATGATCCTGCCGGCGGTCTCGGCATGGAACTTGTACAGCCCGGTGCGCCATTGCAGATAGCCCTGTCGATCCAGCGGGTAGCTCGATCGCGGCGTTTTCCAGCGCTGGATGTGCTGGGCGCGGACGGCAAGGCGCACCGCCTCGGAGGCATTGGGTGCGAAGCGCGCCAGCATGGCGCTCATGCGCTGCGCGTAGAGCAGTTCCTTCGGCCGGCCTTCATCCAGGTTGGGGTCTTCGGCATTGGCAGCGTCGAAGGCGGCGAAGGCCGCCTCGAGGCGCTTCGGATCTGAAATCAAGTCTGCCTCCTCGCCAGCCAGTCGCGGATCGCGAGGCCGGTGCCGAAATCCCAGGGCCGCAGTTTCTCCGGCGGGATCAGGCGGAACTCGGCCAGTTCCTCGTTGAGCGTGATCTCGCCTTCCGCCACCACATGGTAGGCAAGGATGAGTTCGTTCTTGCGCTGGAAGGGGTAGATGCCGATCAGGCTGGCGCAGCGCGTGATGAGGCCGAGTTCTTCCTGCACCTCGCGCGCCACGCCCTCCTCCGGCGTCTCGTCGCGTTCCATGAAGCCGGTGACGAGGCCGAACATCTTTTCCGGCCAGGCGTGGTTGCGCGCCAGCACCACCAGCCCGTCGCGCTCGACCAGTCCGGCCAGCACCGGCAGCGGGTTGTCCCAGAAGACGTAGCCGCAGGCTTCGTCGGGACAGGACCGGCGCACGCGCCCGGCGATGCCGCGCTCGGCAAGCGGTGAGGCGCAGCGCGGGCAATAGCGCATCAGAGCCTGGCTTCGACCCAGGACTGCACCGAAGCCAGCGCCTGGCCGAGATGCTCCGGCTGGGTGCCGCCGGCCTGCGCCATGTCGGGCCGGCCGCCGCCCTTGCCGCCGACCTGCTGGGCGACGAAGTTCACCAGTTCGCCGGCTTTCACCTTGCCGGTGAGATCGCTGCTGACGCCGGCGATGAGCGCAGCCTTGCCGTCGGCGGCGGCGCCGAGCACGACGACGCAGGATTTCAGCTTGTCCTTGAGCTTGTCCAGCGTCTCGCGCAGGGCCTTGGCGTCGGCGCCCTCGAGCGCGGCGGCGAGCACC
>JAEHDO010000182.1 GCA_016880375.1 Betaproteobacteria bacterium
ATCTACCTGTGCCTGATGGCGGAAGCCTTCGCCGGCTACCTGCTGCCCTGGGGCCAGATGTCCTTCTGGGGCGCCCAGGTGATCCTCAGCCTGTTCTCCGCCATCCCGCTGATCGGCAACGACCTCGCCACCTGGATCCGCGGCGACTACGTCATCGCCGACGCCACGCTCAACCGCATGTTCGCCTTCCACGTCATCGCCATCCCGCTGGCGCTGCTCGGCCTCGTCGCCGCCCACATCCTGGCGCTGCACGAAGTCGGCTCGAACAACCCGGACGGCATCGAAATCAAGAAGCACAAGGACCCGCAGACCGGCATCCCGCTCGACGGCATTCCCTTCCATCCGTACTACACGGTGAAGGACATCGTCGGCACGGTGGTGTTCCTGATGGTCTTCTCCATCATCGTCTTCTTCGCGCCGGAGCTGGGCGGCTACTTCCTCGAGTACAACAACTTCATCCCGGCCGACCCGCTGCAGACGCCGCCGCACATCGCCCCGGTGTGGTACTTCACGCCGTTCTACTCGATCCTGCGCGCCAACACGGTGAACTTCTTCTGGGTCGACGCCAAGCTGTGGGGCGTGATCTTCATGGGCCTCGGCGTCATGATCCTGTTCTTCCTGCCCTGGCTGGACCGCAGCCCGGCGAAGTCGATCCGCTACCGCGGTCCGATCTACAAGACCGCGCTGGCCGTGTTCATCGTCGCCTTCTTCATCCTCGGCTATCTGGGCATGCAGGCGCCGACCCCGGTGTTCACGATCATTTCGCAGATCTGCACGATCATCTACTTCCTTTTCTTCCTGCTGATGCCCTGGTACAGCCGCATCGACAAGTGCAAGCCGGAGCCGGAAAGGGTGACCCAATGAGAACCGCCATGTTCAAGAAATTCCTCATTGCGCTCCTGTTTGCGCCGCTCGCCGCGATGGCCAGCGTGACCCTCAAGCTCGACCGCGCGCCCGACCGCGCCACCGACCAGGCCGCCCTGCAGAACGGCGCCAAGCTGTTCGTGAACTACTGCCTGAATTGCCACGGCGCCAGCTTCGTGCGCTACAACCGCCTCCAGGACATCGGCCTGACCGAACAGCAGATCAAGGACAACCTGATGTTCACCGCCGAGAAGATCGGCGAGCCGATGGGAATCTCGATGTCGCGCAAGGACGCCAAGGAGTTCTTCGGCGCCTGGCCGCCCGACCTGTCCCTGATCGCGCGCGCGCGCGCCTCGGGCGATGGCAGCGGCGCCGACTGGCTGTATACTTATTTGCGCGGCTTTTATCATGACGAGAAGCGGCCGACGGGCTGGAACAACACCGCCTTCGAGAGCGTCGGCATGCCGCATGTGCTGTGGGAACTGCAGGGCGAGCAGGTGATGGGCCCCGACCACAAGCTGACGCTGGCCAAGCCCGGCAAGCTGTCGCCCAAGGAGTACGACGATGCCGTCGGCGACCTCGTTGCCTTCATGGTCTGGATGGCCGAGCCGAATGCGCAGTATCGCAAGCAACTCGGCATTGCCGTGCTGCTGTTCCTCGGCGTGTTCTTCGTCGTGGCCTACGCCATGAAGCGCGCGTTCTGGAAAGACATCCACTAACCCACTGCAAGGATCAGCCATGCAGTTTCTCGGCCATCGTGATTTCAACTCGCCACGCGTTCGTCGCGTGGTGCGCGATGCCGACTATTCCTGGAGCGGGAACACCATGATGACACTGTATTCGGGCACGACCTGCCCGTTCAGCCACCGCTGCCGGATCGTCCTCTACGAGAAGGGGATGGACTTCCAGGTGATCGACGTCGACCTCTTCAACAAGCCCGAGGACATCGCCGTCATCAACCCCTACAACCGCGTGCCGGTGCTGGTGGATCGCGACCTCGTCCTCTACGAGGCCAACATCATCAACGAGTACATCGACGAGCGCTTCCCGCATCCGCAGCTGATGCCGCCGGACCCGATCATGCGCGCCCGCGCCCGCCAGCTGCTGTTCACCTTCGAGCAGGAGCTGTTCACCCACATCGAGGCGCTGGAAAAGAACCTGAAGGCCGCCGAGAAGGCGCGCCTGCACGTGCGCGACC
>JAEHDO010000183.1 GCA_016880375.1 Betaproteobacteria bacterium
ACGCACTGGCGCGCCTGCGCGAGCTTGACGAGGGCGTGCGCCTTGGCCCAAGCACCGGCTCGATCGTCCATGCCGCTGCCGCGCGCGGCATCCCCTTCCGTCGCCTCACGCAAGGCAGCCTGGTGCAGTTCGGCTGGGGCGCCAGGCAGCGCCGCATCCAGGCCGCCGAGGTCGATCGCACCGGCGCGATTGCCGAAACCATCGCCCAGGACAAGCAGCTCACCAAACATTTGCTCGAGGCCGCCGGCGTGCCGGTGCCGCAGGGCCGGCCAGTGGTCGACGCCGACGATGCCTGGTCTGCCATGCAGGAGATCGGCAGCGCCGTCGTGGTCAAGCCGCAGGACGGCAACCAGGGCAAGGGCGTCACGGTGAACATCACCAGCCGCGAGCAGCTCGCCGCCGCCTTCGCCACCGCCGCCGAATACGGCTCGACCGTGATGGTCGAGCGCTTCGTGCCGGGCCACGATTTCCGCCTGCTGGTGGTCGGTAACAGGCTCGTCGCGGCGGCACGCCGCGATCCGCCGCATGTCATCGGCGATGGCGTGCACAGCGTGCGCCAGCTGGTGGACGAAGTGAACAGCGACCCGCGCCGCAGCGACGGCCACGCCACTTCCCTGACAAAAATCCGCTTTGACGATATTGCCATCGGCCGCCTCGCCCTGCAGGGGCTGAGCGCCGACTCGGTACCGGCGCAGGGCACGCGTATCGTACTGCGCAACAACGCCAACCTCTCGACCGGCGGCACCGCCACCGACGTCACCGACGACGTCCATCCGGACGTGGCGGCGCGCGCCGTCGCGGCCGCGCAGATGATCGGACTGGACATCGCCGGCGTCGATATCGTCTGCGAGACCATGGAGAAGCCGCTCGAGGAGCAAGCCGGTGCCATCGTCGAAGTGAACGCCGCACCCGGCCTGCGCATGCACCTTGCGCCCTCCTTCGGCAAGGGCCGCGCCGTCGGCGAGGCTGTCATCGCCGACATGTTCCCGGAGGGAGAAAACGGCCGCATCCCGGTGGTGGCGGTGACCGGCACCAACGGCAAGACCACCACCGTGCGCCTGATCGCACATCTCCTGAGCGGCAACGGCCTGCGCACCGGCATGACCTGCACCGACGGCGTCTATGTCGGCGAGCGCCGCCTCGATACCGGCGACTGCAGCGGCCCGAAGAGCGCCCGCAATGTGCTGATGCACCCCGACGTCGACGCGGCGGTGTTCGAGACCGCGCGCGGCGGCCTGCTGCGCGAGGGCCTCGCCTTCGACCGCTGCGATGTAGCGGTGGTAACCAATATCGGCGAGGGCGACCACCTCGGCCTCAACTACATCACCACGGTGGAAGACCTCGCCGTGCTCAAGCGCGTCATCGTGCAAAACGTCGCGCCGGACGGCATGGCCGTGCTCAACGCCGCCGACCCCATCGTCGCGAAAATGGCGGAAAACTGCCCCGGTGCGGTGACCTACTTCGCCGCCGACCGCCACCACCCGGTGATGGCCACGCACAACGCGCAGGGCAAGCGCGTGGTCTATATCGACGGCAACAGCATCGTCTGTGCCGACGGCGGTGAAGTCGTTCAGCGCATCCCGCTCGGCGACGTGCCACTGACGCGCAAGGGCACCATCAGCTTCCAGGTGGAGAATGCCATGGCCTCGGTCGCCGCGGCCTGGGCGCTGAACCTCGACTGGGCCGCCGTGCGCGCCGCGCTGAAATCCTTCGCCAGCGATGCTGAAACCGCACCGGGCCGCTTCAACGTCTTCAGCTACCGCGGCGCCACGCTGATCGCCGACTACGGCCACAACCCCGACGCGATTCTCGCCCTGGTGCGCGCCGTCGAGGCCATGCCGGCCGTGCGGCGCATGATGGTCATCAGCGGCGCCGGCGATCGCCGCGACGAGGACATCCGCAAGCAAAGCGAGATCCTCGGAGACGCCTTCGACGAAGTCATCCTCTACCAGGACCAGTGCCAGCGCGGCCGCGCCGACGGCGAGGTGCTGGCGCTGCTGCGCGAGGGCCTCAAGCAGGCCAAGCGCGCCAAGGCGGTCGAGGAAATCCGCGGCGAGTTCCTCGCCATCGATACGGCGCTGGCGCGCATCCAGCCGGGCGAGCTGTGCCTGATCCTCATCGATCAGGTGGAGGAAGCCCTCGCACACATCGCCGGCCGCCTGGCCGAGGTGTCTATCGACCGCTC
>JAEHDO010000184.1 GCA_016880375.1 Betaproteobacteria bacterium
CCGCCCAGGAAGAAGATGCCCACCAGCTTCGGCACCAGCTTGCGATCGATCTTGCGCCGCAGCAAGAAATAGAGGAAGGGCAGAAAGAAAACCAGACCGATGGTCCGTCCGAGCACCCGATGGAAGTACTCCCACCAGAAGATGCCCTTGAATTCATCAAGGGACATGCTGTGGTTAACCTGCTGGTATTCCGGTGTCTGTTTATATTTTTCAAAGACTTCGAGCCAGTCGGCGTGGGACAGGGGCGGCAGGGTGCCGACAAGCGGCTGCCACTCGACGATGGAAAGCCCGGAATGCGTCAGCCTTGTCACCCCGCCCACCACGAGGGTGGCAAAGACCATCGCGGAGCAAACAAAAAGCCAGATCGCGATCTGGCGGCGCGCAACGGGATTCATGTACGGAATGCGGATTTTATGGAATTTTACGTCTTGAATTTCGAGCTCAAATTATATGCGACAACGTGCCGCACTGCCGCATGCAAGTGATTGCGTATTTGGGCGTTTCTTAACCTAGATCAAACTATTCACAACGCCCGCAACGTAACTTATCGCCCGTTAAACACCCGAAGTTTGTCTTGTCGAAAACCGCGCCACCCAGGGCGTCAAAAGGAGGCTTAGATGGCTGATCAAGAAGAACGCATTCCAGTAATGCAGAAGTGGCTGGACAATCCATTTTTACTGGTATTCCTAGGCGTCGCAATGCCAACAGTGCTCTACATCGTGTGGGGCGTGATGGAAATTGCCAACATCCCGGTCGCGCGCTGACCTGCATCCGTTTTAATTTTCAGGGAGAAATTGATGAGTGCAATACTGCCGCCCTCGGAGCGGGTCTGGTGGAATCAACCGATCGACAAGCTCGAATTCATCTGGATCGCCATCGCGTTCATATGGTCGCTGACCATGTTCGGAATGATGATCTGGTGGCACATCTACGGCAACCAGAACCTGGCCAACGAAACCTACAAGACCACCAAGGAAATGTTCGCTGCCAAGGCCCAGGCCGTGGTAGACCAATACACGGTGCGCACCGAGACAGACAAGCAGGTTCCCGTCGTCAAGCCGCCCGCCGGCTCCGACATCTACCTGATCGGCCGCCTGTGGGACTGGTGGCCGATCTACGAGCTTGAGAAGGGCAAGACCTACAAGCTCCACCTCTCGGCGATGGACTACATGCACGGCTTCTCGCTGCAGCCGCAGAACATCAACATCCAGGTGCATCCGAACTACGACCACGTCGTCAAGATCACGCCGACCCAGGCCGGCACCTACTCCATCGTCTGCAATGAATACTGCGGCATCGGCCATCACACGATGGTCGGGCGCGTGTACGTGAAATAAGGGGGCGTGTAAATGGCTACCACATACCGCATCTGCCCGCGTTCCGGGCTGCAGTTCGACACCGCTGCCGAGAAGCTGATGCGCTTCCACGCCGTCGCCGGCGTGCTGGCGCTGCTTGTCGGCGGCATCATGGCGCTGGGCGTCATCCTGACCCGCTGGCCGGCCATCAAGCTGCTGCCGGCGGACACCTTCTACATGGTGCTCACCGCGCACGGCATCGACATGCTGATCTTCTGGATCATCTTCTTCGAGATGGCCGTGCTGATCTTCGCATCCTCGACGCTGCTGCGCTGCCGCCTGGCGATGCCGAAGCTGGCCTGGGTCGCCTCCATCCTGATGGTCATCGGCGCAATCATGACCAACGTCGCCATCTTCCAGGGCGAATCGAGCGTGATGTTCACCTCCTACGTGCCGATGCAGGCCAAGCCGCACTTCTACCTCGGCCTGATCCTGTTCGCCGTGGGCGCGCTCCTCATCTGCTTCATCTTCCTCGGCACCCTGGTGGTGGCCAAGGCGGAGAAGACCTACGAGGGCTCGATCCCGCTGGTGACCTTCGGCGCGCTGACCGCCTGCATCATTGCCATCTTCACCATCGCCTCTGGCGCCATCATCCTGATCCCGACCTTCCTCTGGTCGCTCGGCTACATCCGCGAGATCGACTCGCTGATGTATCGCGTCGTGTGGTGGGGCCTCGGCCACAGCTCGCAGCAGATCAACGTCTCCGCGCACGTGGCGATCTGGTACGCCATCGCCGCCATCGTCTTCGGGGCAAAGCCGATGTCAGAGAAGGTCAGCCGCACGGCCTTCTTCCTCTACATCCTGTTCCTGCAGCTCGCTTCCGCCCACCACCTGCTGTCCGACCCTGGCTTGAGCTCGGAGTGGAAGATCGTCAACACCTCGTACTTCATGTACTTCGCGGTGCTGGCCTCCATGATCCACGGCATGACGGTGCCGGGCGCCATCGAGCAGGCGCAGCGCCTGAAGGGCTACAACAAGGGCCTCTTCGAGTGGCTGCGCAAGGCGCCGTGGGGCAACCCGGCCTTCTCGTCGATGTTCCTTTCGCTGATCGGTTTCGGCTTCCTCGGCGGCATCTCCGGCGTCATGATGGGCGCGGAACAGCTCAACATGCTGATCCACAACACCATCTACGTGCCGGGCCACTTCCACGCAACGGTCGTCATCGGCACCACGCTGGCGTTCATGGGCCTCACCTACTTCCTGGTCCCCGTGCTGTTCAAGCGAGAGGTACTGTTCCCGGGCTTTGCCAAGATCCAGCCCTACCTCTTCGGCCTTGCCATGTATGTGGTGGCGCTGGTGATGATGGGCGCGGGCACCCTGGGCGTTTCCCGCCGTCACTGGGACATGGCCTTCGCCGGTGCGCCGATGGCCTACGAATGGCCGGGTGCCGCCTACCTGATGATGGGCCTGACCGGAATCTTCAGCTGCATCGCCATCGTCGGCGGCGCCGGCTGGATCCTGCAGATCGTCTTGTCCATCCTCTTCGGCAAGAAGCTCGAGGAAGGCGAAATCCGCAGCACGCCGATCCCGCTGACCCTGCCCGCGCCGACCACGGGCAGCACGGTGCATCCGCCTGCCACCCCGGGCACCATGGTGCTGGCCCTGATCTTCCTCACGGCCTTCATCCTGTACTACTTCGTGAACTGGAAGTACCTGTCCTCCCTGTGGGGTCTGTCTTAAGACCGATTCTCCCGGCCGCAAGGCCGGGCAATCCGAAAAAGGGCCGCGCAAGCGGCCCTTTTTTTGACCACTGCGCTTGACGCTCGCGCAGGTGGCGGAGATCATTCCGGCAATGCCACATAAACGATTCGCGCGAATGCTCTGCGCTGCCCTGCTGCTGGCCAGCGCCGCAACGCTGTTCGCCGCCCAGGACAAGGTCTCCTCCCGACCGCTCGATCCGGTTGCCGCACCCAACGTGCCGGTGCTCGACCAGGAGAAGGCGCTAAGGCTGTCCCAATCCGTCCTCAACCAGCCGGTCGGCGACTTCACGCTGCTCGACCGCAAGGGGAAGCCTGTGCAACTCGCCGACTATCGCGGCAAGCCGCTGCTTGTTAGCTTCATCTACACCGGTTGCTTCGAGGTCTGCCCGACCACCACCAGAAGCCTGCTGAAGGCCGTCACCAATACCGTGGCAGTGCTCGGTGCCGACCGCTTCAACGTCGTCAGCATCGGCTTCAACCAGCCTTTCGACTTGCCCTCGGCGATGAAGGCCTTCGCCACGCAGAACGGCATCGTATTCCCCAACTGGGAATTCCTCAGTCCGGCGCCGGCAATCGTCGGCGATCTGACCCGGGCATTCGGCTTCAGCTATGCGCCGACTCCGGCCGGCTTCGACCATATCGTGCAGGTCACGCTGGTCGATGCCGAGGGAAAAATCTATCGCCAGATCTACGGCGAGGCACTGGACGCCGACCAGCTGGTCGAGCCGATGAAACAGCTCATCACCGGCGCCCCGGTGGCACAGACCGGCGCCCTCGCCGACATTTTCGACCGTGTGCGCATTCTCTGCTCCGTGTATGACCCCCAGACCGGGCAATACAGAGTCAGCTATGCCTTATTTCTCGAGATCGCCGGCTTCCTCACCTTCCTCATCTACATCGGCTGGTATCTCTGGAAAGAACTGCAACTGCGCAATAAAAAGTATCCGGGCGTTTGACGCCGGTCAATTCGCTTGTAGCCCCAGGCGCATATCATTAAACTCTAATACACCCGTTCGCGGGCTCCCCAATTGAGCATGGATTCCATCCGCCAGGGCGGCCTCGCCCTGCTGCAGCGCATCGAGAGCTTTTTCGATGCCTTCTTCGGCGCCGCCGGCAACCCGTGGCGGCATCTGGGCGCGCTCGGTTTCCATTTCCTCTGGATCGCGCTAGCCACCGGCATCTATCTTTTCATCGTCCTCGACACCGGCATCGAGGACGTCCACACCTCGATCGAGTATTACACCCACGAGCAGTGGTGGCTCGGCGGCATCCTGCGCAGCCTGCACCGCTATTCCGCCGACGGCCTGGTGGTGGTGATGCTGTTGCACATCCTGCGGGAGTTCCTCTATGGCCGCTTCCACGGCTTCCACTGGTATTCCTGGATCACCGGCGTGCCGACGGTCTGGCTGGTCTACGCCTCCGGCATCGGCGGCTACTGGCTGGTATGGGACCAGCTCGGCCTGTTCTCCGCCGTCGCCAGCGCCGAATGGTTCGACTGGCTGCCGATCTTCAGCACGCCGGCCACGCGCAACTTCCTGCCGGGCGTGCTCACGGACCGGTTCTTCTCGCTGCTGGTGTTCCTGCACATCGGCATCCCGCTGACCCTCATGCTTGCCCTGTGGGTGCACATCCAGCGCATTTCGCAGGCGGACGTCTTCCCCTCGCGCGCGCTGGCGCTCGGCACCTTCGTCATGCTGCTCGTCCTGGCATTCGTCAAGCCGACCGTTTCGCACGGCAAGGCCGATCTTTCCGTGGTGCCGACGGTGCTGCACATCGACTGGCACTACCTGTTCATCCATCCGCTGATGTACCTGACCTCGCCGGCCGGGCTTTGGCTGATCGCCGGCGGCGCCACCCTGCTGCTGCTTGCCCTGCCGCTGCTGCCGCACAAGAAACAGGGGCCGATTGCCGTGGTGAATCCGCCCAACTGCAACGGCTGCCGGCGCTGCTTCGTCGATTGCCCCTACGGCGCCATCGCCATGCTGCCGCATCCGGACAAGCCCGGCCACGAACTGGCGCGCGTCCTACCCGAGCTATGCGCCTCCTGCGGCATCTGCGCCGGTGCCTGCCCCTCGTCGACACCGTTCCGCAGCGTCGAGCAGCTCGTTACCGGCATCGACATGCCGCAGCAGCCGGTCGGGGCGCTGCGCCAGGACATGGAGCGCAGGATCGCCGCCCTGAGCGGGCCGGTGAAAATCGCCGTGTTCGGCTGCGAATGCGCTGCCCGCGTGGGCGCGGTGGAAGATCAGGGCACGGCGGTCATGAATCTCATGTGCACCGGCCTGCTCCCGCCCAGCTTCGTCGAGTACGCCCTGCGCAGCGGCGCCGACGGCGTGCTGGTTACCGGCTGCCGCGAAGGCAGCTGCGCCTACCGCTTCGGCACGCAATGGACGGAGCAGCGGCTCTCCGGAGAACGCGAGCCGCATCTGCGGCCGGGGGTGCCGGCCGAGCGGCTGCGCGTCGCCTGGGCCGACCGCCACGAAATGAGCGATCTCAAGGCGGCGCTCGATGTTTTCCGCGAAAATCTGAAAAATCTGGGCGCTGACGAAATGCGTCTGCGCCCGTATACTCCCCGGAGGATTGCCAAACATGGTTAGCAAATCGCCCACCAACCCGCTGGTCATGGCCGCCCAGGCATTGTTCTACGGCCTCTTTGCCGTGATCATCGCCATTTTTTCGACCTGGCCCGACTACGTTCACCTTGATGGAGATCGCTCGCTCATCAAGCTCTCCTTCAGCTACCATGGCGAGCCGGTCGGCGAATGCCGCGAGCGTTCGCCGGAGGAACTCGCCAAGCTAGCGCCGAACATGCGCGTGGCGAAAGTCTGCCCGCGCGAGCGTTCGCCGATCCGCGTGAAGGTCGATCTCGACGGCCAGCCGCTGTTCGAGGGCAGCGCGCCGCCCGCCGGCCTCTCCAAGGACGGCGCCTCGACCCTCTACCGGCGCTTCGAAGTGCCCGCCGGCGAGCACCTGGTGTCGGTGAAGATGAATGACAACGCCCGCATCGCGGACTTCAACCTGGTGCGCGAGGAAAAAGTGACCCTCAAGCCGGCCCAGATCATGGTCATCGACGTGCGCAAGGACCATGGCGGCATTTTCTTTGAATGAGCGCTGCGACCGACGCCCTCCCCGCCGCCGCTTGCGCCACCGATTTCAGCCTTCCTGAAGCCGACGCCAGCCGCGCCGGCGTTGCGCGCGGCTGGCTCTGGCTGAGCCTGCTCGCCCTGATCGGTTCCGGCGCGCTGTCGATCGTCCTCGTCCTCTCGCGCGCGCCGCAGTTCCAGAACCTGTTGCCGCTGGCCGACTTCTTCCGTGTCGCCCTGGTGGTGCATGTCGATCTCTCCGTGCTGGTGTGGTTCGTCTCCATCGGCGGCATCCTGTGGACGCTCTCCGGCAGCACGCGCGCCATGGGCCTCAATCGCGCCGCGCTGGCCACCTGCGCGCTGGGCACGCTGCTCATGACCCTGTCGCCCTTCATCGGCCGCGGCGGGCCGCTGATGGCCAATTACATCCCCGTGCTGGAGGATCCGGTCTTCCTCTGGGGACTGCTCATCTTCGGCGCCGGCGCCCTGCTGCTGGTGGCGCGCAGTCTGGTCGCGGCGACGGCCTGGCGCATGCCGCAGGATGGCGCCGAAGCCCTGCAGGCCGGCCTGACGCTCGCCCTGCTGCCGGCAGCCATCGCGCTGATGGCCTTTGCCTGGTCCTGGCTCACCATGCCCGACAGCCTCGCCGGCAAGGCCTACTACGAGATCCTTTTCTGGGGCGGCGGCCATGCCCTGCAGTTCATCTGGACGGCATTCATGCTGGTCGCCTGGCTGTGGCTGGCCAGCGCCTGCGCCGGCGGCGTGCCGATGAGCCCGCGCATCGCCTTGCTCTGCTTCGCGCTGGCGACGCTGTGCGCCCTGCTGATCCCCGTCGCCTACCTGCTTTGGCCGGCACATGCCGTCGAGCACCGCAACCTGCTCACCTTCGCCATGGGCCTCGGCGGCGGGCTGCCGATCCTGCCGGTGGCGCTGGCTGCCCTGCTGGCGGTGCCGCCGGGCCTGGCGCTGGCCGACACGGCGCGGCCGCTGCGCGCTGCCCTGTATTCCTCGATAGCCCTGTTCTGCTTCGGCGGCATCATCGGCTTCATGATCGCCGGCAACAACGTCAAGATTCCGGCGCATTACCACGGCTGCATCGTCGGCGTGACGCTGGCACTGATGGGCCTGGTGTATCACCTGCTGCCACGCCTCGGCTACGCCTGGCCTTCGCGCAAGTGGGCGACCTTCTCCTCCTACTGCTACGCGGCAGGCCAGGCCATGCACATCGGCGGCCTGATGTGGTCGGGCGGCTATGGCGTGCAGCGCAAGGTGGCCGGCGCCGAACAGGCGCTGCGCAGCGCCAGCGAGATCGTCGCCATGGGCATCATGGGCCTGGGCGGGCTGGTCGCCATCATTGGCGGCCTGGTCTTCGCGCTGGTGGTGCTGGGCGCCATGCGCCGCAGGCAAGCGATCGCGGCCTGAGGCCGTAATGACGGACGAACAACGCATCGCAGAAGCCGTCCGCCGCGCCTGCCTCGACGCCGCACTCGAAGCCTATGAGGATGCGCAGGTCAGGGGCTTGTGCCGCGAGGGGGCCTGGGAGGTGGCCATCGAGGCCGTGCGTTCGCTGGATGTCGCAGCCGTGATCGCCGCCAGCGCCTCAGTCGGCAAAAAGGATTAACGTCGCAGCAGCACCCGCAGCGCCTGCGCGATGAAGGCCGCCAGCCCGACCGCCGCCAGCCAGGCACCCGCTGGCCAGCCGAGCGCAACCAGCCATCCGGCCGCGACAAAAGTCAGCCCCCGCAATGCGGCAAAGCGGCCCAGCGTCGCGCGCGCCGCACGGTGCCATTCCGTCTGAACGCCGGGCTGCAGCCACAGCGGCAACAACTGGCTGGCGGCGCCGGTGACCAGCGGCAGCAGGAAGGCCAGCAGGAAGCCGAAGACGGCATCGCTCCCCTCGATGCGGCGCTGGCCATGCAACGCACCGAAGCACAGCAGCACCAGCAACCCCGCCAGTGACAGCGCAAGGGAAGGTGCGGCGCCATGGACGCGCAGGATTTCGCCCGGGAAACGCGCCAGCCAGGCGGTACCGAGGCGGGCGAGCGGCACGAA
>JAEHDO010000185.1 GCA_016880375.1 Betaproteobacteria bacterium
AAGGGCAGGGCGAAGAGCCACACTTCCCAGCCGATCGGCGCCGTGCCGAACAGCCAGTTGCCCGCCGGCGTGTACACGATGGCCAGGATCACCGCCAGCTCGGCGCCGATGCCGACGAGGATGAACGGATTTCCCGCCAGCCCGAAGGCGAGCGAGGACTTCAGCGGGTGGCGGCAGAGGAAGAGGTTCATCACCTGCATGACGACGATCGCCGCCAGGCAGGCGGTGGTCGCCCGCAGGTAGAGCGGGTCGGCCTTGCCCAGTCCCTCGCCGAACTGCCAGCCGCCGCCATGCAGCACGAAGAAGAACGCCGCCATCGCCGCCGCGGCTTCCAGCACCCCGAGGAACAGGTAGGCCCGGGCGAGGAGCCCCCACGACAGCAGCCGTTCGCCGCGCGCCCGCGGCGGTCGCCGCATCACCGCCGGATCGGGCTTCTCGGCGCCGAGCGCCAGCGCCGGCAGCATGTCCGTGCCCAGGTCCACGGCAAGGATCATCAGGATGGTGAGCGGCAGCGGGATCCTGAACAGGACGAAGGCGAGATAGGGCACCAGCTCCGGGATGTTCGAGGTGAGGATGTAGGTGAGGAACTTGCGGATGTTGTCGAACACCGCGCGCCCTTCCTCGATCGCTGCGACGATGCTGGCGAAGTTGTCGTCGAGCAGGATCAGGTCGGCCGCTTCTTTCGCCACGTCGGTGCCGGATAGCCCCATGGCGATGCCGATGTCGGCGACCTTCAGCGCCGGCGCGTCGTTCACCCCGTCGCCGGTGACGGCGACGGTCTCCCCCTTGTGCTGCAGCGCCTCGACGATGCGCATCTTCTGCTCGGCCGCCACGCGCGCGAAGAGGATCTCCGGCGCGTCCAGCGCCAGCTGCAGCTCTTCCGGCGTCATGCGGCGCAGCGCATCGCCGGTGATGACCGCCGGCTGCCCGGTTTTCACGAGGCCGATCTCGCGCGCGATGGCGAGCGCCGTGTGCGGGTGGTCGCCGGTGACCATGATGACGCGGATGCCGGCCGCGGCGCAGCGCGCGACGGCGTCGGGCACTTCCGGGCGCGGCGGATCCTCCAGCCCCACCAGCCCGGCGAGCAGCAGGCCGCTTTCGCCTTCGGGCAGGCCGTCCTCGAGCGGGCGGTGGGCGAAGGCCAGCACGCGCAGGCCGGCTTCGGCCATGGCGTCCTGCGCCGCCAGCAGGCGCGTGCGCACGGCGTCGTCGAGCGGCACGATGCCGGCGTCGAGCTGCACGCGGTCGCAGCAGGCGAGCACCGTTTCCAGCGCGCCCTTGCAGTAGAGCATGCGCCCCGCCGGCGTGTCGCACAGCACCGACATGCGCTTGCGGTCGGTGTCGAAGGGAAGCTCGTCCACGCGGGCAAGGCCGGCGAGCGCCCCGGCCGCGCCCCGCCCGGTCTCCGCCAGGGCGAGTTCCATCGGGTCGCCCGCCCATTCATGCCGGCCGTTGCGGGCGATCTCCTTCAGGTTGTGGCAGAGCGCGGCATTGACGAAGAGCGCACGGTGCTCCGAGGCCAGGCGCGGCAGGGCGGCGACATCGTCGGGCGCATACATGCCGCCGCCGAGCCAGAGGCGGCGCACCGCCATGCGGTTCTGCGTCAGCGTGCCGGTCTTGTCGGAGAGGATCACCGTGGTGGAGCCGAGCGCCTCCACCGCCGGCAGGTGGCGCACCAGCGCGTTGCGCTTCGCCATGCGCTGGGTGGCCATCGCCAGCGACAGCGTCACCGTCGGCAGCAGGCCCTCGGGCACGTTGGCGACGATGATGCCGATGGCGAACAGCAAGTTTTCCCAGAAGGGCAGGCCGAGGGCCTGGCCGATGAGGAAGAAGACGACGCCGATGCCGGTGGCGAGGAAGGCGACGAGGCGCGACAGGCGCGCGATCTCGCGCTGCAGGGGCGAGACGGCCTCGCCCGCCGTCTGCGTCAGGTGGGCGATGCGGCCGAACTCGGTGTGCATGCCGGTGGCGTAGACCACGGCGCGGGCCTGGCCCGACACCACCGAGGTGCCGGCCAGGAGCAGGTTCTTCGCCTGCAACGCCGTCTCCTCGGGACTGACTTTTGCATCGCGCGCCCTGGGCAGCGATTCGCCGGTGATGGTCGCGTCGTTCACGCGCAGGCCGAAGGCTTCGACGACGCGGCAGTCGGCGGGCACCTGGTCGCCTTCCTGCAGCAGGACGATGTCGCCCGGCACCAGTTCCATGGCAAGGATCTGTACCGCCTCGCCCGTACGCAGGGCCTGCACCGTCTGCGGCAGCAGGCGGCGCAGCGCCGCCACCGCCTGCTCCGCCTTGTATTCCTGCCAGAAGGAGAAGATGCCGTTGATGAGGATGACGCCGACGATGGCGACGCCCAGGCGCGCCATGCCCTGGCCGGGATCGAAATGCTCGGCGAGGAAGGCCAGCGCGGCGCCGAGCCAGAGGATGAGGGCGAAGAAATGGGTGAACTCGCGTGCGAAGGCGAGCAGGAGGCTTTCGCGCCCGACTTCCTCGACATGGTTCGGGCCGAACTCGCCCAGGCGCCGCTTCGCCTCGGCCGCGGCGAGGCCGGCGGCCGAACTGTTGAGGCTGGCGAGCGCCTGCTCTGCGGTGAGTTGATGGAGTCGCACACCTTCATTCTCCGGTTCGCCTCGCTGCGGCGCAACGACCGAGCCGGTTTTGCGTTAAAATGCAAGACGTTAGTTACACGCAGCGCGGTGGAACATGAACGCCCCGAACAAATCGAACAAGCCGAACATCGCCTCCGTCAGCCCCGGCCCGAAGGGCGGGCTGGCCTACCCGCGCGCCGTCACCGACGACGTGCGTATCCGCGACATCATCGAAGTGGCGCCGCCCTCGCACCTGCTGCGCGAGTTCCCGCCAACGCCGAAGGCGGTGGATACGACCTTTGGCGCGCGTCAGGCCATCCACCGCATCCTGCACGGCGCCGACGACCGCCTGCTGGTGATCATCGGACCCTGCTCGGTACATGATTTCGACGCCGCCATCGACTACGCCGCGCGCCTGAAGGCCGAGGCGGATCGCCTCGCCGAGGACCTGCTGGTGGTGATGCGGGTCTATTTCGAGAAGCCGCGCACCACCGTCGGCTGGAAGGGGTTGATCAACGATCCGCATCTGGATGAAAGTTTTAACATCAATCACGGCTTGCGGCTGGCGCGCAGCTTTTTGCTGGATGTGTCCGCCATGGGCGTGCCGGCGGGCACCGAGTTTCTCGATCTCATCAGCCCGCAATACATCGCTGATCTGGTGAGCTGGGGCGCGATTGGCGCACGTACCACCGAATCACAGGGGCATCGTGAACTCGCTTCCGGTTTGTCCTGCCCGGTGGGTTTCAAGAACGGCACCGACGGCGGTCTTAAAATTGCGATTGATG
>JAEHDO010000186.1 GCA_016880375.1 Betaproteobacteria bacterium
ACGGCAATCAGCCCCGACAACGCAAAAAACTGCTGGCGCAGCGCCTTGCGCTTTTCTTCGCGGTGGGGCAGTAGATTGATGCGGATCACTGGTCGAACCTCCTCAGCGCGAGGCCGCAGGCCACAATCAGCGACGGTGCGTCCGTCGCAAGATTTTTCGGACGGATGCGCTGGGACAAGGCCATGTTCGCAAACGGATTGGCGACGACCGTGCTGATCTGGGTGCGCCCCGACACGGCCTCATCCACGCCGGGAATGACCGCGCAACCTCCGGCCAGAACGATGTGGTCAACCTGATTGTATTGCGTCGAGGTGAAGAAGAACTGCAGCGCCCGCGAGACCTCCAGCGCGAGGCTGTCGAGAAAGGGCCTCAGCAGATCGGACTCGAAATTCTCGGGCAGGTTGCCGGTCCGCTTTGCGGTCTCCGCCTCCTCCTGGCTCATGCCGTACTGGCGCACGATATCCTGCGTCAGCTGGCTGCCGCCAAACGCCTGTTCCCGCGCATAGACCGGCTGGTCATTGCGCAGGATCGTGACATTCATGACGTTTGCGCCGATGTCTACCAAGGCGATGCTCTGGTTCTTGCCCCCTTGAGGAAACTGGCTCTCGACCAATTCAAACGCCGCCTGCGCGGCATAGGACTCGACATCCATGACCAGAGGCTTCAATCCCGCCGCTTCGGCTACGGCGACTCGGTCTTCGACTTTTTCCTTGCGGGAGGCGGCAATCAGCACTTCCGCTTCCTCCGGGCTGCTGGGTGCCGGACCCACCACCTGGAAATCCAGGTTTACCTCGTCAAGGGCAAAAGGGATGTACTGGTTGGCTTCCGACTCCACCTGGACTTCCAGCTCGCGCTCACGCAGGCCTGCCGGGACGATGATCTTTTTCGTGATGACGGCAGCCGCCGGCAACGCCATGGCGACGAATCGGGTCGACGTGCCCATGCGCTTCCATGCGCGCTTGACCGCCTCTGCCACTGCCTCCAGGTTGGTGATGTTCCCATCCACAACGGCATCACGTGGCAAGGTCTCGATCGCATAGCGTTCGATCCTGTAACTCCCTTTCGAAGCCTCGGCCAGCTCGACCATCTTGACCGATGACGAACTGATATCTAGCCCGAACAGCGGCCGCGCCTTAGGGTTGAATATGGAGAGATCTATCTGCAAGTAAAATCCTTTTGAATTCTCGTTAGTTAGGAGCAATACAGATAATTCACATTAAATCCTAGCAACAACTATCCTTTGTGTAAAGTTTTTTTTATGTCCGATGTCGCCATTCCCCGACAACACCTTGTCCGCCTCTAAGTAGTTGTATAACTATATGATTAATAGATGATATTAAGGCTCGCAATGAATGATGAGAGCGGCATGCGGCGCCACGGATAATCAATCATCGTTGGGTGAGGCATATAATTGCGCGCTTTCCCAATGCCTTGAGCCCATCTTTGTCCACTGCACTTCGCTGGATTGCCTATCCGCTCCTGTTCCTCGCGGGCCTTGCCCTGATCGGCATTGCCCTGCTGGCCATTATTGTTGTGCTGGCGTATCCCCAACTGCCTTCGCTCGAAGTGCTGACCGACTACCAGCCCAAGATACCGTTGCGCGTTTATACCGCTGACGGCCACTTGATCGGGGAGTTCGGCGAAGAACGGCGGGCATTCGTGCGCATACAAGACGTGCCGCCGATCATGAAGCAGGCGATCCTGGCAGCGGAGGACGAGCGCTTCTATCAACATCCCGGCGTTGACACCATTGGCGTGCTGCGTGCCGCCTATGCCAATTTCACCAGTGGGGGCAAGCGCCAAGGCGCCAGCACCATCACCATGCAGGTCGCTCGCAATTTCTTTCTCTCGAGCGAAAAGACCCTCTCGCGCAAAGTTTACGAGGCGCTGCTCGCCTTCAAAATCGAGAACAACCTGTCCAAGGACGAAATTCTCGAGATCTACATCAACCAGATCTATCTCGGGCAGCGTTCATACGGTTTCGCAGCCGCAGCGCAAATTTATTACGGCAAGCCTCTGAAAGGGATCGGCCTGGCCGAGGCCGCAATGCTGGCCGGCTTGCCGAAAGCGCCTTCCAGCTTCAACCCCGTGGCCAATCCCAAGCGCGCCAAGCTGCGCCAGCTCTACGTCCTGCGCCGAATGCACGAGCTGGGCTTCATCAATGACGCTCAATTGGCCGGGGCGCAAAAGCAGGATCTGCACATCAAGCGCGATGTCAATGAATTCGCTGTGCGGGCAGACCATGTCGCCGAGATGGCCCGGCAGATGGCCTACGAGCGCTTTCAGGGTGAAGCCTACACGCGCGGCCTTCGTGTCATCACCACCATCCTCAAGGCAGATCAGGAGGCGGCCTATGCCAGCCTGAGGCGCGGCGTACTCGACTACGACAGGCGCCATGGCTATCGGGGCGCCAAGGGCTACGCCGATCTTGGTCAGACGGACATGCCGGCCGACGAAATCCTGGAAGAGGCGTTGCAGGAGGAGCCCGATTCCGACGACATCCATGCCGCGATAATCCTCGAAGCCAGCCCGAAGCAGGTGAAAGCCTACCGGCGCGGCGGTGAAACCCTGCAGATGACCGGGGACGGGCTCAAGTTCGCCCAGCGCATGCTGGATGACAAGGCGCCCGCCAACAAGCGCCTGCGACGCGGCGCCATCGTCCATGTGCAGAAGGACAGCAAGGGCAACTGGCAGATCGCCCAGCTGCCCGAAGTCGAGGCCGCCTTCGTCTCCGCCAACACGAGTGATGGCGCCATCCGCGCCCTGGTGGGCGGCTTCGATTTCAACCGCAACAAGTACAACCACGTCACCCAGGCCTGGCGCCAGCCCGGCTCCAGCTTCAAGCCGTTCATTTACTCCGCTGCGCTGGAGAAAGGCTTCACGCCGGCCAGCATCATCCCGGACGAGCCTTTGGTCGTCAGCGCCGCCGAAACCGGCAGCCAGGAATGGGAGCCAAAAAACTACGATGGCAAATATGAAGGCCCGATGTCCCTGCGCACGGGCCTGGCAAAATCGAAGAACCTGGTCTCCATCCGCATTCTCAAGTCGATCGGCACGCACTACGCCCAGGACTATGTCACCCGATTCGGATTCGAGGCCGACAAGCACCCGCCCTATCTCACCATGGCATTGGGCGCCGGCAGCGTGACGCCCTGGCAGCAACTGACGGGCTATGCCGTCTTCGCCAATGGCGGCTACCGCATCCAGCCCTACATCGTGAAACAGATTCTCGACGACAAGGGCAACGTCCTGGCCGAAGCCCAGCCCGCCACGGCCGGCGACGACAGCCTGCTCGTCATCGACCCGCGCAATGCCTACCTGATGGACAGCATGATGCGCGACGTCGTACGCCGCGGCACGGCGACGCGGGCGCTGCAATTGAAGCGCGGCGACCTGGCGGGCAAGACGGGCACCACCAACGATTTCGTCGACGCCTGGTTCTGCGGCTATCAGCCCGGCCTGGTCGGCATTGCCTGGATCGGTTTCGACCAGCCAAAAAAACTGGGCAACGGCGAAACGGGCGGCTTCGCCGCCCTGCCGATCTGGATCGGCTATATGGAAAAAGCGCTGAAGAACCTGCCTGAAACCCAGCGGGAGCCGCCACAGGGCCTGATCACCGTGAAGGTGACTGGGCCGGCAGGCAGCGAAGCGAGCGAACTGATCTACAAGGAGAGCCTTCCGCCAGAGCCTGTCCTGCCAATCGCCGACCCGCTTTCAGGCGCTTCCGGCTGATCAGGCAAACGACACGGCTTCTCCGGCCTGCTCGGACGCCAGGCGCCCGAGGGCCTCGAACAGTTCGGCGCCGTCGCGCGTGCCGATCCAGCGGCCGTCCTCGTGGCGGAAGTGGAAACCGCCCGAGCGCGCCGCCACCCAGATCTCGCGCGCGGCAGCATGGCGATTGATGATGATCTTGCTGCCGTCGCCGAACTCCAACTCCAGCACGCCGCCCGGCTGCAACTCGTAATCGATATCCGCGGCGCAACCGTCCAGCGCCCGCTCGATTCTCGCCAGCGTCGCCTCGGCCAGGGTGTTGAACTCGGTTTCTTCCATCACAAGCCTTCTGCTAACATCATGATTTTTGCGGGCATCATGCGAACCCTCGGGACTCTTCTGGCTCTTCTGCTTCTTGGCGCCTGCGGCACCAGGACTTCTCTTACCCTTCCGCCGAAGCCGGCGCCTGCCGGCGCCACGCAATCGGCGCCGGCTTCGACGCCCGCCGATGATAGCAAAGTCAACGACGGCGCTGCGCGATGAGCGTCCATTGCTTCACGCCTGCGGGAACGGGCTTCGGCTACCGTGACGGCGTCCTCTGTGCCGAGGAGGTGCCCTTGCCGCAGATCGCCGCAGCCTACGGCACCC
>JAEHDO010000187.1 GCA_016880375.1 Betaproteobacteria bacterium
AGGCGCTGATGGGCGGCTTCGCCTACAGCAAGATCCTCGAGAACCACGGCCAGCGCATGATCGACCGCAACTTCAAGCCCGGCTTCAAGGCCTGGATGCACCAGAAGGACCTGCGCATCGTCATGGAGGAGGCGCACCGCCTCGGCCTGATGCTGCCGGGCGCGGCGGCGACGGCGCAGATGTTCAACGCCATGGTCGGCTCCGGCCTCGGCGAGGACGACTCGGTCGCCATGCTGAAGCTGCTGGAGCGCATGTCCGGCGGCGGGCAATGAGGCGCCTTTCCCCCTCTCCCCGCGAGCGGGGAGAGGGTTGGGGTGAGGGGTGGAGGGTGGAATGAAACTCGGCTTCATCGGCCTCGGCGCCATGGGGCGCCCGATGGCCCTGCACCTGATCGAGGCCGGGCACGAACTGTCGGTCTATGCCCGGCGCGCCGAAGCGGCGCAGCCGCTGGTCGAGGCCGGCGCGCGGCGCCTTGCCACGCCGGCCGAGGTGGCGGCCAACAGCGAAGTCGTGTTCACCATGGTCACCACCGGCGCCGACGTCGAGCAGGTGGCGCTGGGCGAGGGCGGCATCCTCCACGGCGCGAAGCCGGGCACGGTGCTGGTGGACATGGGCACCATTCCCCCCGGCACGGCGCGGCGCATCGCGGCGAAGCTGGCCGAACGCGGCATCGAGGCGATCGACGCGCCGGTCTCCGGCGGCGAGGTCGGCGCGCAGAATGCGACGCTGGCGATCATGGCCGGCGGCAAGGCGGAGGTGCTGGAACGCGTGCGGCCGCTGCTGGAGAAGCTCGGCAAGACGATCGTGCACGTCGGTCCCTCCGGCGCAGGCCAGGTGGCCAAGGCCTGCAACCAGATGATCATGGTGTCGTGCATCGAGGCGGTGGCGGAAGCCCTGCTGCTGGCGCAGCGCTCCGGCGCCGATGCGGAGAAGGTGCGCCTGGCGCTTTCAGGGGGCTCGGCCGGCAGCCGCGTGCTCGAGGTGTTCGGCGCGCGCATGACGGCGCGCGACTTCAGGGCCGGCGTGGAAGCGCGCCTGCACCACAAGGACTTCGGCATCCTGCTCGACGAGGCGGTGACGCTCGGCGCGCCGCTGCCCGTCGCGGCACAGGTGTGGCAGCAGTTGAACGCCCTCATGGCGCAGGGCTGGGGCCGCGAGGACACCTCCAGCCTGCTCAAGGTGCTGGAGGGCGCGTCGACTACTGCTGCCCGTAGGTCCTGAACTTCTCCAGCACCGTTTCCATCTCGGCGTCCGGCAGCAGCACCGGGCGGCCGACCTGCAGCGCCCGCCAGTACTGCTCGCACAGCGACTCGAACTCGATGGCCAGGTCGAGGGCCTGGCGCACATCGCGGCCGAAGACCAGCAGGCCATGGTTGGCGAGCAGGCAGGCGCAGCGCCCCTCGAGCGCCGCCAGCGCGGCATCCGAAAGTGCCTGCGTGCCGAAGGTGGCATAGGCGGCGCAGCGCACGGTGGCGCCGCCGAAGCGGGCGATCATGTAGTGGAAGGGCGGGATGTCGGCGCGCAGGCAGGCCAGCGCCGTGGCGAAGGGCGCGTGGGCATGCACGATGGCGCCGGCCTCGGGCCGGGCGGCATAGAGGTCGCGGTGGAAGCGCCATTCGGAGGAGGGCTTGCGCGGCCCCTGCGAGGAACCGTCCATCGCCATCGGCACGATGTCGCCGGGCTGCATCTCGTCGTCGGCCAGGCCGGTCGGCGTGACGAGGAAACCGTCGTTCCAGCGCGCGCTGACGTTGCCGGCCGTGCCGCGGTTGAGGCCATGCGCGGTCAGCGCGCGCACGGCGGCGACGATCCCTTCGCGCAAGTCGATGTCGATCATTTTGCTTTCTCGAAGAGCGTATGCAGCTCGCCGGGCGCGCAGACGCCGCGCTCGGTGACGATGCCGGTGATGAAGCGCGCGGGGGTGATGTCGAAGGCGGGATTGGCGACGGCGGTCGTGTCCGGCGCGATGGCCACCGTGGCGTGCACGCCCCTGCGGTCGAGGCCGCCGACGTGGCGCACCTCGCTGCCCTCGCGTTCCTCGATGGGAATGTGCGCGCCGCCGGGGCAGTCGCGGTCGACGCTCGACAGGGGCGCGGCGACGAAGAACGGCACGCCGCTGTCGGCCGCCGCCAGCGCCTTGAGGTAGGTGCCGACCTTGTTGGCGGTGTCGCCGTTGGCGGCGATGCGGTCGGCGCCGACGATGACCAGGTCCACCGCGCCCTGGCGCAGCAGGTGGCCGGCGGCGTTGTCGGCGATGAGGGTGTGCGGGATGCCGGCCTCGTGCAGCTCCCAGGCGGTGAGCAGGCCCTGGTTGCGCGGCCGCGTCTCGGAGACCCAGACATGCACCGGCAGGCCGGCTTCGCGCGCGGCGTAGGCGGGGGCGAGCGCCGTGCCCCAGGCGGCGGTGGCGAGCCAGCCGGCGTTGCAGTGGGTCATGAGGTTCACCGGCCGCCGCGGGATTTTCTCAATCAGGGCGAGGCCGTGGCGGCCGATCTGCCGGTTGGCGGCGGCGTCCTCGGCGGCGATGGCGCGCGCCTCGGCCCAGGCGGCGGCGCGGCGCTGGGCGACGGGCAGCGGCAGCAGGTGCCCGCGCATGCGCGCCAGCGCCCAGTGCAGGTTGACCGCCGTCGGACGCGTCGCGGCGAGCGTGTCGCAGGCCTGCTGCAGGGCCTTGTTGCCGGCGCCGTCCTTCAGCGCCAGGGCGACGCCGTAGGCGGCGGTGACGCCGATCAGCGGCGCGCCGCGCACCAGCATGGCGCGGATGGCGTGGGCGGCATCGGCGAGCGAATTGAGGTGCCGCGTCGCGTGCTGGTGCGGCAGCAGCGTCTGGTCGAGGATGGCGACCGAGTCGCCTTCTTCGCGGATCGTGAACAGGCGGTCCGGCATCATGGAGGCGATTGTATCCCACCGCCAATCGCCACTCCCCGTGGCACAATCCCGCCATGCCGAACTTTCCCGCACCGATCGACTCGCGCCTGCCCTGGGTGGGCACCACCATCTTCAGCGTTATGTCGCGCCTGGCGGCGCAGCACGGCGCCATCAACCTGTCGCAGGGCTTTCCCGACTTCTCGGCGCCGCCGGCGCTGTTCGACCTGGTGGCGAAGCACATGCACGCCGGCGCCAACCAGTACGCGCTGATGGCCGGCGCGCTGCCGCTGCGCGAGGCCATCGCGGAGAAGGTCGCCGCACTCTATGGACTGACTTTCGACGTCGAGCAGGAGATCACCGTCACGGCAGGCGCGACGCAGGCCATCTTCACGGCGGTGGCGGCGCTGGTGCGGCCGGGCGACGAGGTGATCGTCTTCGAGCCGGTGTACGATTCCTACGTGCCGTCGATCGAACTGAACGGCGGGCGCGCCGTGTTCGCCAGACTGACTTTCCCGGACTACCGCCCGAACTGGGACGAGGTGCGCGCGCTGATCACGCCGAAGACGCGCATGATCATCATCAACACGCCGCACAATCCAAGCGGGGCGGTGTGGGAAGCCTCGGACATGCAGGCGCTGGAACAACTCGTGCGCGGCACCGGCATCGTCATCGTCTCCGACGAGGTGTACGAGCACATCGTCTTCGACGGCCGGCGGCACGAAAGCGTC
>JAEHDO010000188.1 GCA_016880375.1 Betaproteobacteria bacterium
GACTTTTATCAATACATCTCAAATACCCACTGGAATAACATGGGCAACAAATCTCCCTGGGCGGCAAACACCTTCCGCAGGCAGCATGAACATTTCCAGCGTCATCGTGCACGCGAAACCGGCCGAGCTGTCGTCGGTGCGCGGCCACCTCGAGCAGATCCCCGGCGTGGAGGTGCACGCCGCCACGGATGACGGCAAGTTCGTCATCACCATCGAAACCGAAACCGACGGCGAAACCGCCAGCACCTTCGATCGCATCAACGTGATGGACGGGGTCATGTCGGCTGCCATGGTTTTCCATCAATTCGAATCCGATCCTCAGAAGGAGGCCTGAAATGAAACTGACGCGTCGTGACTTTATCAAGGCGAATGCGGCCGCTGCCGCGGCCACGGTGGCGGGCATCACGCTGCCCGTTTCGAAGGAAGCGCTGGCGCAGGGCGCCGACGGCATCCGCTGGGACAAGGGCGTCTGCCGCTACTGCGGCACCGGCTGCGGCGTGCTGGTCGGCGTCAAGGACGGCCGCATCGTCGCCACCCAGGGCGATCCGGACGCGCCGGTGAACAAGGGCCTTAACTGCGTCAAGGGCTACTTCCTCTCGAAGATCCAGTACGGCAAGGATCGCCTCACCACGCCGCTGCTGCGCATGAAGGGCGGCAAGTACGACAAGAACGGCGAGTTCGCGCCGGTCAGCTGGAAGCAGGCTTTCGACATCATGGAAGAGAAGTGCAAGGCCGCGCTGAAGGCGAAAGGCCCGACCTCGGTCGGCATGTTCGGCTCCGGCCAGTGGACCATCTGGGAAGGCTATGCCGCCAACAAGCTGTTCAAGGCCGGCTTCCGCTCCAACAACATCGATCCGAACGCGCGCCATTGCATGGCCTCCGCCGTGTTCGGCTTCATCCGCACCTTCGGCGCCGACGAGCCGATGGGCGTCTATGACGACGCCGAGCATGCCGACGCCTTCGTCCTGTGGGGCTCCAACATGGCCGAGATGCACCCGATCCTCTGGTCGCGCATCACCAACCGCCGCCTCTCGGCCAAGCACGTCAAGGTGCATGTGCTGTCCACCTTCTCGCACCGCTCCTGCGAGGTGGCCGACGCCGAGCTGATCTTCAAGCCGCAGACCGACCTGGCGATCCTCAACTACATCTGCAACTACATCATCCAGAACAACGCGGTGAACCAGGACTTCGTCGCCAAGCACGTGAACTTCGCCGTGGGCGTCACCGACATCGGCTACGGCCTGCGGCCGAACCACCCGCTCGAACAGGTGGCCAACAACAACGGCTACCCCGGCGCCGACGGCAAGCCGAAGGGCAACCCGATGGACTCGAAGCCGATCAGCTTCGACGAGTTCAAGCAGTTCGTGTCCACCTACACGCTGGACTACACCGCACAGCTCTCCGGCGTGCCGAAGGAAAAGCTGGAGGCGCTGGCGAAGGCCTACGCCGACCCGAAGACCAAGGTCACCTCCTACTGGACCATGGGCTTCAACCAGCACACCCGCGGCACCTGGGTGAACAACATGATCTACAACGTGCACCTGCTGGTGGGCAAGATCTCCGAGCCGGGCAACAGCCC
>JAEHDO010000189.1 GCA_016880375.1 Betaproteobacteria bacterium
GGCATCGGCGCCATGACCTACGTGCGCTTCCAGGCCTTCAACGTCTCCGGCGCGGTGCTGTGGGTGACTTCGCTTTCCGTCGCCGGCTATCTTTTCGGCAATCTGCCGATCATCCAGAACAACCTCAGCCTGGTGATCCTCGCCATCGTCGTCGTGTCGACGCTGCCGGCTGCGATCGCCTACCTCAAGCACCGCCGCGCCCCCCATTAGGCCTTTGCCGACAGGGGCTTGGCGCGCCTCTTCGGCTTTGCGCTATGATGGCGCATGATTTCGCGGCTTATCCCGTTGATTTTTCTGCCCTTGTTGGCTGGCTGTCTGGCCACGGGGACGACGCCGCGCAAGCCCGCGGAGGGCTTTGATCCGAACCAGATCGCCAAGTCCGACATCGACCGCGTCGCCGAGGCGCACCAGCGCGAGGTGTTCGCCAGCCTCAGGTTGCTGACGGAAAAGCTCTACCGGCGCAATCCGCGCGAATGGCGCAAGGGTGGCCAGGTCAGCCTGGAAGCGGCGGTGGCGCGCATCTTCGAGGCCAACCATGGATGGGCATTCAAGGAGCTGGAGAACAAGCGCGGCACCGATGCCATCCACCTTGCCTTCCGCGAGGACTACACCGGCGATCGCGTCCTGGCCTTCGTCGTCGGCCTCGGCGGCATGGTGCAGACGGCTTTCAATGACAAGACGGAACTCTTTCTCCTCGACGACCTCGATCCGCAGGCGCTGTTCAACGCCGCGCGCAACGTCGAGATCGCCGTGTGGAAGCTGTCCACTGCCCAGGCGCCCGGCGGCGAACTGGTGCTCCTCTCCAACGAGGGCGCCGGGCCGGTCAAGAACCTCTCCTTCGAGCGCGAGTTCGGCAAGGTCATCGGCAGCCTCGACCTGCTCTCGAAGATCATCGCCGACAAGACCAACCGCATCGTCGCCAAGGTGTTCCAGAACCTCGCCACGGCGATCTTCCTTCCGGTGAAGTTCTGACCATGAAGAACATCGTCATCCTCCTCTCCGGCCGCGGCAGCAACCTGGAGGCCATGCTGGCGGCGAAGCTGCCCTGCCGCATTGCCGCGGTGATCAGCAACAAGGCCGATGCCAAAGGGCTGGAGACGGCCCGTGCCCACGGCATCCAGGCCGCCGTCGTGGCGCATGCCGGGCATGCCTCGCGCGACTTGTTCGATGCCGCGCTGGCCGCCGAGATCGACCGCCACCAGCCGGATCTCGTGGTTCTGGCCGGCTTCATGCGCATCCTCGGCGAGGCTTTCGTGCGCCGCTACGCGGGGCGCCTGATGAACATCCATCCCTCGCTGCTGCCGGCCTTCCCCGGCCTGCATACGCACCGGCGCGCACTGGAGGCGGGCTGCCGCGTGCATGGCTGCACGGTGCACTTCGTCACGCCGGCGCTGGACAACGGCCCCGTCATCATCCAGGCCGCCGTGCCGGTGCATGCCGACGACAGCGAGGAGGCGCTCGCCGCGCGCGTGCTGGCGCAGGAGCACATCGCCTATCCGCAGGCGGTTCGCTGGTTCGTCGAGGGGCGCCTGAGCCTGGGGGCAGACGGCCGCGTGCGGCTTGCCGGGGAGCGGCACCCTGCCGCTGCGCTGCTGGTGCCGGAGCCCGATGCCGACAGGAAATGACCGACCGCCGCCTGCTTGCCGCGCTGGGCCTGTCCCTGCTCATCCATGCCATGGTGGGCGGCGGTCCCGGCTGGCGCCTGCCTGCGCTGGACGAAGCGGAATCGGGCGGATTGCTGGAGGCGCGTCTGGCGCCGCAGCCGCCGGCGCCGGCCGAACCCGTCCCGGCGCCACTGCCGGCCATCCCGCAGCCGCGCAAGCCGCGGGTCAGCCCGGCGCCCGCCAGGCCGGCACCGCAAGTCGAGGCTGCCGCAGAGTCGACAGGGGTTGCCGGCATGGCCGCGCCGGCAGAGCCGGCGCCACCGGCCGCAGCGGCGGCGGCCGTGCCGGCGATGAGCGGAATGGGCTGGCCGCGCCAGGGCCGCATCCGCTTCGTGGTTACACGCGGCGAAGGCGAGCAGGCGACGCTCGTCGGCCAGACGACGCACAGCTGGCGGCATGACGGAGAATCCTATGCCTTGAAGACGGTGACCGAAACGGTCGGCCTGGCCGCGCTGTTTCGTCCCGTGAGGGTCGTGCAGACGAGCGAAGGACTGCTGGGGGCCGGCGGCATCGTGCCGCAGGAGTTTCGTGTCGAGCGCAGTGGCAACACGGCCGAACGCGCGCGCTTCGACTGGGAGGGCATGAAGCTGACGCTTTACTCAGGCGAAAGGATGCGGCGCGAGGCGGCGCTGGCCGCCGGCGCGCAGGATATCCTGTCGCAGATCTACCAGATCGGACTGGTCGGCGCAGCGTCGCGGGTCGAGCTGATGATCGCCACGGGCAAGCGCTATGGACGCTATGCCTACGAGGCGGTTGGCGAGGAGACAATCGAGACGCGTTTCGGTGCGTTGCGCGCATGGCACCTGAAGACGCCAGCCCTGCCGGGCGAACAGGCCATGGAACTGTGGCTGGCCCCGGATTACAACAACCTGCCGCTGCGCATCCGCTTCATGGATCGCAAGGGTGACGTGTACGAGCAGAACGCGGTGGAATTCGAAATCGACGGCGCGCTGCTCGCAACGCATTAACACGGAAAGTCAGCATGCGCATTACGGCGAAACTCATCGACGCGACAACGACGGCGCTCAATCTGCTCCTGAAATTCGAGCATCCGGCCGACGCCGTGCTGTCGAAATTCTTCCGCGACAACCGCCTCCTCGGCCAGAACGACCGCGGCTTCATCGCCGAGACTGCCTATGCCGTGCTGCGGCGCCGGCGCCTGCTGGAGCATTTGCTCGGCGCCGCGGCGACGCCGCGCCGGCTGGTGCTGGCGGCGCTGACGCGCCTGTCTGGCGTCAGCCAGCGCCAACTCGAAGGCACCGTCAGCGAGAAGGAACTGAAGTGGGTGGCCGAGCTGAAGGGCCGGCAGGCGAGCGATCTCAGCCTCGCCGAGCAGGCGGACATTCCCGACTGGCTGGCCGAGCGCCTGCTGGCGCAGATGACGCCGCAGGAACTGCTGACCCTGGCGCAGGGGCTCAACCAGGCCGCGCCGCTCGATCTGCGCGTGAACCCGCTCAAGGCCGGGCGCGAAGCGGTGCTGGCGCGCTTCGCCGGGGAGGGTGTCGCCGCCGAGGCCGGCACGCTGTCGCCGCTGGCCATCCGCCTCAAGGCCAAGCCGGCGCTGCAGAAGCATCCGCTCTACCTCGACGGCAGCATCGAGGTGCAGGACGAGGGCAGCCAGCTGCTCGGCTACCTGCTGGCGCCGAAGCGCGGCGAGATGGCGGCGGATTTCTGCGCCGGCGCCGGCGGCAAGACCCTGCTGCTCGGCGCCCTGATGCGCTCCACCGGCCGGCTCTACGCCTTCGACGTTTCCGACAAGCGCCTGGCGCGGCTGAAGGACCGCGTGGCGCGCTCGGGCCTGTCCAACGTGCACCCGGTGGTGATCGCCAACGAGAACGACATCCGCATCAAGCGCCTTGCCGGCAAGCTCGACCGCGTGCTGGTCGACGCCCCCTGCAGCGGGCTGGGCACGCTGCGCCGCAACCCCGACCTGAAGTGGCGGCAGACGCCGGAGGGCGTGGCGGAGCTTTCGCGCAAGCAGCACGACATCCTCAAGGGCGCCTCGCGCCTGGTGAAGGCGGGCGGGCGGCTGGTCTACGCCACCTGCAGCATCCTGCCCGAGGAGAACGAGGCCATCGTCGCCGGCTTCCTTGCCGCGCATCCGGACTTCAAACAGGTTTCCGCGCAGGATATCCTCGCCCAGCAGGGTATTGCGCTGGCCTGCGGCGACACGCTGCGGCTGGCGCCGCACACGCACGGCACGGACGGATTCTTTGCCGCGGTGCTCGAACGCAATCACATTGAGGTAAAACCATGAGATATCCCGATTTCTTCGACGAAGCTCCCCGCATCACGATGTACGATCCGCTCGCCAAATTCCTCGGTGCTGTGGAGGGCGGCATCATCGAGTATCGTTATGTCGACGCCGTCAAGGCGGCCGGGCATTCCTGCCCGACCGTGGCCGGCGCCTGGCTGATGACGGCGCGGGCGCTGGAGGCGCTCTATCCGCAGGATATTCCGGAGCGCGGCGCCATCCGCGTCGATTTCCGCCACGACGCCAGCAGCGGCGTGACCGGCGTCATCGCCAACATCGTCGCGCTGGTCACCGGGGCGACGCACGACACCGGCTTCAAGGGGCTGGCGGGCCGCTTCGACCGGCGCAACCTGCTGTTCTTCAATGCCGAGATAGGCGAGGAAATCCGCTTCACGCGCAAGGACAACGGGACGTCGGTGGATGTCACGGCACACATGGAGCACGTGCCGAGTGCGCCGCACATGGGCGAGCTGATGGCCGCCTGCATCACCGGCCGTGCCACCGACGAAGCGCAGCGCGAGTTCGGCCGCCTCTGGCAGGCGCGGGTGCGCGCCATCCTCATCGATCACGCGCGCGACCCGCAGATCATCGTCGTCCGTCCCGTTTGCGCCGCATGACGGGAACTGCCTTTGCGCGGCTGAGGGCTGATTTCCCGCTGCTCGAACGGCCGGTGCGCGGCTGCCGCCTCGCCTATCTCGACAGCGCGGCGACGACGCAGAAGCCGAGCGAGGTGATCGAGGCGCTGCGCCGCTACTACCTGGAAGACAACGCCAACACCCACCGCGGCGTGCACTTCCTCAGCGACCGCGCCACCGACCTGTACGAGGCGGCGCGCGAGCGGGTGCGGCGCTTCGTCAATGCCGCGCGAGCCGACGAGATCGTCTTCGTGCGCGGCACCACCGAGGCCATCAACCTCGTCGCCGCCACCTTCGGCCGCGCCTGCCTTCGCGCCGGCGACGAAATCGTCGTCTCGGCGATGGAGCACCATTCCAACCTCGTGCCCTGGCAGATCGCCTGCGAGCAGGCGGGCGCCGGACTGCGCGTCGTGCCGATCGACGACGACGGCGAATTCCTTTTCGACGAGTTCGAGCAGCTGATCGGGCCGCGCACCCGCCTGGTGGCGGTGACGCACGTCTCCAACGCGCTCGGCACGGTGACGCCGGTGCGGCGCATCGTCGAGCACGCCCACGCCGCCGGCGTGCCGGTGCTGCTGGACGGCGCCCAGGCCGCCGCCCATGCCGCGATCGACGTGCAGGCGCTGGACTGCGATTTCTACGCCTTCTCCGGCCACAAGCTGTACGCGCCGATGGGCATCGGCGTGCTCTATGGAAAATCCGAGTGGCTGGCGAAGCTGCCGCCGTACCAGGGCGGCGGCCACATGATCCGCGACGTTACTTTCGCGCGCACCGAATACGACGCGCCACCGCGCAAGTACGAAGCGGGAACCCCGAACGTGGAAGGGGCGGTCGGCCTCGCCGCGGCACTCGATTACATTGAGCGCATCGGCCTGGCGGCGATCGGCGCGCACGAGACGGCGCTGCTCGACTACGCCACGGCGCGGGTGGCGGAGATCGGCGGCCTGCGCGTCATCGGCACGGCGCGGGAGAAGGGCGCCATCCTGTCCTTCGTGGTCGACGGCTTCACGGCGCAGGAAGTCGGCACCATCCTCGACCGCCACGGCGTGGCGGTGCGCAGCGGCCACCACTGTGCCCTGCCGGCGATGCGCCGCTTCGGCGTCGAGGGCACGGCGCGCGCCTCCTTCGCCCTCTACAACAACCGCGAGGATGTCGACCAATTGATCGAGGCGCTGCGTGCGCTGCGACGATGAGGCGCATCGCGTTCGTCGCCGTGCTGGCGGGACTGACTTTTTCCCTGGCACGTCCCGCAGCGGCCTTCGACGCCGGGCCGCCGCGTGCGCTGCCGGCGCAGGGCACGGTGGAGGCGGTGTTTTCGCCCTGGCAGGACGTCGAGGGCGCGCTCGTCGCCGCGATCCGTTCTGCGCGGCGCACCCTCCACGTGCAGGCCTACGCCTTCACCAGCCGGGCGCTGGCCGCGGCGCTGGTCGAGGCGCATCGCCGCGGCGTGAGCGTCAAGGTGCTGGCCGACCGCGAGCAGGCCGAGCGCATGGAGAACAGCCGCCTGCCGCAGCTGGCGGCGGCTGGCATTGCCGTGGCGCTCGAGGTGCGCTACGCCGCCGCGCATAATAAAATCCTGCTCATCGATGCCGAGGGCGAGGCCCCGGCGGTGATCACCGGCTCCTACAACTTCACCTGGTCGGCGCAGGCGAAGAACGCCGAGAACGTGCTGATCCTGCGCGGCCACCACGCGCTGGCGCGCGGCTACCTCGACAACTGGCGGCGCCACCGCGCCGAGGCCGTGGCCTGGGAAGACTACTTGAAGACTGACAACTGACATGCAGAAGACCCAATTCGGCGGCCTCCTCTCCGAGCTCTGGCTGGACCTGCAGCAGCCGGCCGTATTGTGGCAGGTCGCCGTGCTGGCGCTGTGCCTCGGCCTCGCCTGGCTGGTGGCGCGCGCAGTGCGGCGCACGACCGGCGAGGTGCAGGAGGCGCAATTCGGCCGGCGCGGGCTGAAGCGGCTGGCCTTCCCGCTCGCTGCCCTAGTCTTCGTGCTCATCGCACGGCCGCTGCTCCAGCAGTGGCATTCGGTGAACCTCCTGCGCCTGGCGGTGCCGCTGCTCGGCTCCTTCGCCGTCATCCGCGCCATGATGTTCGCGCTGCGCTACGGCTTCCCGCGCGCCGCCTGGCTGGCCTCGTTCGAGCGCCTGCTCGCGCTGGTGGTGTGGAGCGTCGTCGCACTCTACCTCGTCGGTCTGCTGCCGGAGATCGTCGAATCGCTCGACGCCATTCATTTCACGGTGGGCAAGCAGAGGCTCTCGCTCTGGCTCATCCTGCAGGGCACGGTGATCGTGCTTGCCACGCTGCTGGCGGCGCTGTGGCTGGGCGGGCTGGCCGAACAGCGCCTGATGGACGCCGCCGGGCTGGACGGCAACCTGAAGCTGGTCTTCGCGCGGCTGGCGCGCGCGGCGCTGGTGCTGCTGGCGGTGCTGATCAGCCTGCCGCTGGTGGGCATCGACCTCACCGCGCTGTCGGTTTTCGGCGGCGCGCTCGGCGTCGGCATCGGCTTCGGCCTGCAGAAAATCGCGGCGAGCTACGTCTCGGGCTTCATCCTGCTGCTCGACCGCTCGATCCGTCTCGGCAACATGATCACCGTGGACAAGTACAACGGCGAGGTGACGCGCATCACGACGCGCTACACCGTGCTGCGCGCGCCCACCGGCGTTGAGGCCATCGTGCCGAACGAGGTGCTGGTCGGCTCGGTGGTGCTGAACGAGACCTACACCAATTCGCGCGTGCGCCACGCCGTGGCGGTGCAGGTGGGCTATGGCTGCGACCTCGAGCGCGCCATGGCGCTGATGGTCGAGGCGGCACACGACCAGGAACGCGTGCTGGCGGTGCCGACGCCGAAGGCCTTCCTCGTGCGCTTCGCCGACTCCGGCATCGAACTCGAACTGGGCTTCTGGATCGAGGACCCCGAGGCCGGCATCATCGGCATCAAGTCGGACATCAACCTGGCGATCTGGCGCGCCTTCAAGCGGGAGGGCATCGAGATCCCCTATCCGCAGCGCGAAGTGCGGCTGTCGAACCCATCCTCCCTCGGGCAGTCCTAGGGGCCGGCTTTCCTTGCTTGAACTCGTTTAGGGTTCAAGTAGAATCCGGACACCC
>JAEHDO010000190.1 GCA_016880375.1 Betaproteobacteria bacterium
AGCTGGCCGATGCGCTGGGCGCGGGCCTGGTCCTCCCCCTTGGCTTTTTCCTCTTCCTCGGAAAACTTGAAGGCTTGTGCACTGCCGCAAGCGAGGGCCAAAGTCAGTATGTAGGGAACGGCGAGCTGCAGGCGGGTGCGGCGCATGGGCATGTCTCAGCGTGAAGCGCAATGCAGGGGGACTGATTGTGGCAAAAAACAAGCCCCCGTACAACCGCGTCTGACGGTCGGACGGGGGCTCGCGGCGGGTTTTACGGTGGCTTTACTTCTTGGCGGGTGCAGCAGGGGCCGGCTTGGCGGCTTCAGCCGGCTTCGCTTCAGCCGGCTTCGCCTCGGCCGGCTTGTCGGCCTTGAGGCACTCGCTCATGAATTTCTTGCGCGCGTCGCCCTTGAGCTGTTTGTCGCCGGCTTCCTTGTTGCAGGATTTCATCCTGTCCTGCTGGGTGGATTGCTTGTCCTTGAGGCATTCGCTCATGAATTTCTTGCGCTCGTCGCCCTTCTTGTCGGCGGCCTTTTCGTTGCAGGCCTTCATGCGCTCCTGCTGCTTGAGCTGCTTTTCGCTCGGCGCCTTCTTTTCGGCCGCTGGTGCTGCGGCAGTCGCCTTCTTGTCGGCAGCCGGTGCGGCAGCGGCAGGTTTTTTCTCGGTGGCGGCGGGCGCGGCGGTCTGCGCCCAGGCGAGATTGGCAGCCAGCAGGGTGGCGGCGGCGGCCAGGATAATCTTGTTCATCATCGTGCGTTCTCCTTGATTGGTAGGGTCGCGGGGATGACCGCAGGAAATCCCCGTGGGCATGGCCGCAAGGGGAAGAACGGATGAAGGCGGCCTTGGTTGACAGCGCTACAGGCCCTGGCCATCGTCCCCCATTGCCTGCCTGTGCCGCTCGACGAATTCCTTGGTGCTGTCGATGCCGCGGAGCAGCAGGATGGTCGAGCGCACGGCCGCTTCCAGCAGCACGGCCAGGTTGCGGCCGGCGGCCACGGGAATGTTGACCTTTTGCACCGCCACACCGAGGATTTCCTGGGTCTCGGCGCCCAGCGGCAGGCGGTCGATTTCAATCCCGCCCTTTTGCGGCCGCAGCAGGTTCACCACCAGCTTCAGCTTCATCTTGCGCCGGCAGGCGGTTTCGCCGAAGACGGTGCGGATGTTGAGCACGCCGAGGCCGCGCACCTCGAGGAAATCCCTGAGCATCGGCGGGCAGCGCGCCTCGAGCGAGTTCGGCGCAACCCGGGCGATCTCGACGATGTCGTCGGCCACCAGGCCGTGTCCGCGCGAGATGAGTTCCAGCGCCAGTTCGCTCTTGCCGACGCCGGAATCGCCGGTGATCAGCACGCCCATGCCGAGGACATCCATCATGACGGCGTGCAACTCGGTGGTTTCGGCCAGCCGGCGCGACAGCCAGAGGCGCAGCAGGTCGATGACGACCGCGGCGGATTGCGGCGTGGAAAAGAGCGCCGTAGCCGATTTCTCGCAGGCCTCCCGCACCGTTGCGGGGATCGCACAGCCGTCGGCGACGATGACGGCCGGCGGGTGGGCGGCGATGATCTCCTCCATGTGGCGGGAGACGCGCACGGCATGCTGCTTGGCCGCCCAGTTGATTTCCGGCGCGCCGATGACCTGGATGCGGTCGGGGTGGATCAGGTTGAGGTGGCCGACCAGATCGGCCGGCGAGGCATGCTGATGATTGATGGCGATGGGTGCGTCGAGATTGCCGCAGACCAGCAGCAGCTGCAGACGCTCCCGCTGGTACTCAAACAGCTGCGCGACGTTCGCCTGACGCATGGGATTCCCAGCCGGTGAACAGGGCGTGCACGGCCGCTTCGTCGGCCGCGGCCGTCAACTGCTCGCGGAAGGCGCGATCCGAAAACATCTGCGCCAGTTCCGAGAGGATCTGCAAATGCTGCTCGGTGGCCTGTTCCGGCACCAGCAGCACGAAAAGCAGGCTGACGGGCTTGCCGTCGGGCGCGTCGAACTGCACCGGCGCGGCCAGCCGCAGGAAGGCGCCGACCGCCTCCTTCAGTCCCTTGATGCGGCCGTGCGGGATGGCCACGCCCTGGCCGAGACCGGTCGAGCCGAGCTTTTCCCGCGCGAACAGGCTGTCGAATACCGTGCTGCGGCCGATGCCCTGATGGTTCTCGAACATGAGACCGGCCTGCTCGAAGACGCGCTTCTTGCTGCTGGCATCGAGGCCGATCTGGATGTTCGGGAGGGGAAGGCGCTTGGCAATCAGGTTCATGCTGTTACAGGCCGCAGAGTGTGTGGTGGGGGGTGCGGGTCGAAGCGGCTGGGAGGCTGTCCTGTGGGGGCTTTCCTTGGCTAGGCGGCGGATTATACCGGGAAAGCCCCTTGTGGCGCGAGGGATTGAGAAGCGCCTGCGCCTAATCCACAACCTGCCGTTTGAGCGCCTCGTGGGCGTGCTCGGTCTTTTTTTCCTTGTGCTTGAGCATCTGGCGGTCGAGCTTGTCGGCGAGGGCGTCGATGCTGGCGTACAGGTTCTCGTCCAGGGCTTCGACGAAGATATCCTTGCCGCGGACATGCACCGTCACTTCTGCCTTCTGCCGCAGCTTTTCCACCGAAAGGATCACATGCACCGCGTTGACGTGTTCGAAGTGCCGGATGACCCGGTCGAGCTTGCTGGTGACATAGTCCCGGATGGCTGGCGTGACTTCGAGATGGTGGCCGGTGATGTTGAGATTCATGTTGGCTCCTTTGCGGGTAGGGACCGGGATGAAAGCCATTCCGGTCCGGTGATGAAACGGGCTAGATCGATTTCCTCAGGTTGACCGGTGGAATGCTCAGCGCCTCGCGGTACTTGGCGACGGTGCGTCGGGCGACGACGATGCCCTGCTGGCCGAGGATATCGGCGAGCTGGGCGTCGGAAAGGGGTTTCTTTCCGTCCTCGGCGCCGACCAGCTGCTTGATGAGGGCGCGGATGGCGGTCGACGAGGCGGCGCCGCCGGCCTCGGTGGCGACATGGCTGCCGAAGAAATACTTCAGTTCATACACGCCTCGGGGAGAGGCCATGTATTTCTGCGTCGTCACGCGGGAGATCGTCGACTCGTGCAGGCCAAGCTGGTCGGCGATCTCGCGCAGGGTGAGCGGCCGCATCGCCACTTCGCCGTGCTCGAAGAACTGGCGCTGGCGGTCGACGATGGCCTGGGAAACGCGCTGGATCGTCTCGAAACGCTGCTGCACGTTCTTGATCAGCCACTTGGCTTCCTGCAGCTGGCTGGCGAGGCCCGAACCGCGCTGGCCCTGCAGGATGTTGGCGTAGAGGCGATTGATGCGCAGCCGCGGCATGGCCTCGGCATTGAGCGAGGCGGTCCACTGGCCGCGCACCTTGCGCACGACGACGTCGGGGATCACGTAGCGCGTGTCGGCGGGGGAGTACTGCGCGCCGGGGCGGGGATTGAGCGAGCGGATCAGCGCCTGGGCCTCGCGCAGCTCGTCCTCGCTGCAGGCGACCGCCTTGCGCAGGCGCACGTAATCGCGTGCGGCAAGCTGGTCGAGGTGGTTGCGCACGATCTTCAGCGCCAGGCCGCGCGCTTTCGAGTCCGGGAGGTTGGCCAGCTGCAGCGCCAGGCATTCCGAGGCGCTGCGCGCGCCGATGCCGGGCGGGTCGAAGTTCTGCAGGTGCTTGAGGGCGATCTGCAGTTCGTCGAGATCGACCTCCAGCTCCAGCGGCAGCATGTCGACCAGTTCCTCCAGGCTTTGCGCGAGATAGCCGTCGTCGTCGAGCGCCTCGATCAGCAGCCGCACCAGGCTGCGGTCGCGTTCGGAGAGCGGCATCATGGCCAGTTGCGTGCCGAGGTGGTCGCGCAGGGAGGTGAAAGCGGCCTGGACTTCGACGTAGGAGGGTTCGTCGTCGTTGCGGTCGTCGTGCGGGGTGGCGGCATCGCCTTCGCTCAGCCAGTCGGCCGGGCTGGCATCGCCGAAATTCGGCTCGGGCGCGGCACCGTCATCGGATTCCCTGGGCGCCTGCAGGGCATCGCCCGAAGCCGAATAGAGCGGGGTTTCCGGCGCCGGCTCGTCCTCGCGCTCGAGCAGCGGGTTTTCCTGCAGGAAGTTCTCGATTTCCTGGTTGAGCTCGAGCGTGGACAACTGCAGCAGGCGGATCGACTGCTGCAGTTGCGGCGTCAGGGCGAGGTGCTGAGAAAGCTTGAGCTGAAGGGTTTGTTTCATCGACCGACAGGAAAGGTCGGCAAGAGCCAGATTTGTTTTCTACAGGCGGAAATGCTCGCCCAGATAGACCTTGCGAACGCTTTCATTATAGACAATTTCCTCGGGCTTGCCGGCCGCCAGCACTTCACCCTCGTTGATGATGTAGGCATGGTCGCAGATGCCCAGGGTCTCGCGCACGTTGTGGTCGGTGATGAGCACGCCGATGCCGCGCTCCTTGAGGAAGCGGATGATCTTCTGGATGTCGATCACGGCGATCGGGTCGACGCCGGCGAAGGGCTCGTCGAGCAGGATGAAGCGCGGGCTGGTGGCGAGCGCCCGGCAGATCTCGACGCGGCGACGTTCGCCGCCGGAGAGCGAGATCGAGGGGTTGTCG
>JAEHDO010000191.1 GCA_016880375.1 Betaproteobacteria bacterium
CCGCCCGCATCAAGTCCCTCGCCGGCCTCAACGGCGCGACCGTCTGCGTCGAGAAGGGCACCACCCACGCCGGGCGCCTGGCCGAATACTTCCGCCTGCGCGGCTTCGCCGTGACACCGCTGGTGATCGATTCCGCCAGCGGCGCGGCGGATGCCTTTTACGGCGGCCGTTGCCAGGCCCTGACCTCGGACGCCTCCCAGCTCGCGGCCGCACGCAGCCGCGCCCCCCGCGGGGCGCAATACGTCCTGCTGCCGGAGCGCATCTCCAAGGAGCCGCTCGGTCCGGTGGTGCGCGGCGGCGACGCCGAGTGGGCGACGCTGGTGCGCTGGGTGCTGCATATGCTGGTGGCGGCCGAAGAGTTCGGCATCACGCGCGACAACATCGATACCCCGGGGTTGCTGCAGTCGCGCAGCACCGCCTGGGCCCTGATAAGCGGCCGGGACCGGCGCATCGCCCTTGCGCTCGGCGTGCCGGGCGACTGGGCGCTGCGCGCGGTGAGGGCGGTCGGCAACTACGGCGAGATGTATGAACGCAACGTCGGCAGCGGCAGCCCGCTCAGGATCGAGCGCGGCCTGAACCGCGTGTGGACCCAGGGCGGCCTGCACTATGCCCCGCCCATCGACTGAGCGCGAGCCGATGCCATGACGGATTTCCAGATTGCCGTAACCCTTGTCGTGTTTGCCGTGGTGATCCTGGCGATCGCCGTCGACGCCATCGACATGATGCTGGCGGCCCTGCTTGGCAGCTGCGTGCTGGCCGCGTTCGGCATTCTCGGCAAGGACGACGTCGGCGCGGCGATGGAGACGGCGGGCGGGCCGCTGGCACTGCTCTTCGGTGGCATGGTGGTGGCGCGCATGCTGGGCATGACCGGACTCTTCGACCGCCTTGGCGCACTGTTCCTGCGCGCCACGCGCGGCAGCGGCAAGCGCTACCTGATCCTGCTGGTGGCCCTGGTCGCGCCGGTATGCGCGCTGCTGCCCAACGCCACCACGGTGATCCTGCTGGCGCCGGTGATCGTCGGCGTTGCGCGCGCCCTCAGGGTGGACTTCGTCGGCCCGCTGGTGATCGCCGCAGTCGTCAGCAACTCCGCCGGCATGCTGACGCTGGTGGGCGACCCGGCGACGTTTCTTGTCGGCAGCTCGATCGGCATGAGCTTCGTTACCTACCTGCAGAAGGTGAGCCTCGCCGGCCTGCTGGCGGTGCTGGTGATCATTCCGCTGATGCCGCGCCTGCTGCCGGACATCTGGCATGCGCGCATCGAGCTGCCGCCGGCGACCGAGCCGCCGCCCATGGCGCGTCCGGCCTTCGCCGCCTTCGCCCTGCTGGTGCTGGCGATCATGGTCGGCCTGTTTCTCTTTGGCGAGGAACTGCCCGCCCATCTCGGCCCGCCGGCCGTGGCGATCATGGCGGCGACGCTCGCCCTGCTGGTGATCTACGGCGCGCGCATCGAGCCGGTCGAGAACGTGCTGCGCGATGTCGACTGGAAGACGCTGGTGTTCCTCGCCGCCATCTTCTGCCTGGTGCAGGCCTTCACCAAGACCGGCCTGCTGCAGGGCCTGTCGCTCAGGCTGCACGGCTGGTTCGGCACCGAATTCGCCCTGGTGGCGCTGGCCCTGCTCGCCGGCATCGGCCTGCTCTCGGCCGTGCTCGCCAACATTCCGGTGGTCGCCGCCTCGCTCATCATGACCAAGGGCTACCTGGTGGCGGCCGAGGCGGTGCCGGAGACGGCATTGGCCGCCGGCTTTACCGACTGGCCGGCTGCCGCCCTGCCGGTGTTCATCGCCATGATGTTCGGTGCGACCCTGGGCGGCAACGCCACGGTGATCGGCGCCTCGGCCAACATCGTCGCCGCCGGCATCTGTGCGCGCGAGGGGCAGCGCGTGACCTTCATGCGCTTCCTGCGCTACGGCCTACCGATCACGCTGGTCCAGCTGGCGGTGTCGTCGCTGTATGTGCTCGCGCTGTTCTGGCTGGGGCGCTGACGGGCGCCGCACGGGCGCCGCTTTGCGATAAACTGCCTTTCAGCTTTGAATACCCCATCCCGTGACGGAGTCACCATGAAAGCCAGATCGAAGAAAGCCGCAGCAAAAGACTCGAAAGCCGGGGCCGGCACGCCGGACGCGACGCAGAAGCTGGGGCGCAAGGATTACGAGAAGGAGCTGGCGCGGCTGCATGTCGAGCTGGTCAAGCTGCAAGAGTGGGTGGTGCACAAGGGGCTCAAGGTCTGCATCGTTTTCGAAGGGCGCGATACGGCCGGCAAGGGCGGAACCATCAAGGCCATCACCGAGCGCGTCAGCCCGCGCGTCTTCCGTGTCGTCGCCCTGCCTTCGCCGACCGAACGCGAGAAGAGCCAGATGTACCTGCAGCGCTACGTGCCGCATTTCCCGGCCGCCGGTGAAATCGTCATCTTCGACCGCAGCTGGTACAACCGCGCCGGCGTCGAGCGCGTCATGGGTTTCTGCACCGACGACCAGTTGCAGCGCTTCCTGCAGGGCGTGCCGCTGATCGAGAAGGCGATGGTGGATTCCGGCATCCTCCTCCTCAAGTACTGGCTCGAGGTCAGCCCCGAGGAGCAGACGCGCCGCCTGACCGCGCGCATCGACGACGGCCGCAAGGTCTGGAAGCTGACGCCGATGGACCTCCGGTCCTACAGCCGCTGGTACGACTATTCCAGGGCGCGCGACGACATGTTCGCCGCCACCGATACCGACTTCGCACCCTGGCACGTCGCGCGCTCGGACGACAAGAAGCGCGCACGCCTGAACATCATCGCCCACCTGCTCGACAGCATTCCCTACAAGCAGGCGCCGCGTGCGAAGGTGAAGCTGCCCAAACGGCAGAAGGCGGACGGCTACCGGCAGCCGGACTATCCGATCAGGTTCGTCGACGAGCGGTTCTGAGAGGCCTGCCGCGCCTCGAACGCGGCGACGGCCTGTTCGACGTTGAAGAACATCCGCTCGCGCCCGAGGCGCTCTGCCAGCGGCGTGCGCCGCACGAGCTCCAGCGCCTCGGGGTTGAGCGCGGCAAGCCAGAGCTCCCGGCCCTGTTCACGCTGCTTCTCCTCCCCCTCGACCAGCATCTTCAGCGCGGTGTATTCGAAACCCGGAATCGCGGAACAGTCGAGCAGGACCACCTTCGGCGCGGCGGCCCTGGCCAGGGCGA
>JAEHDO010000192.1 GCA_016880375.1 Betaproteobacteria bacterium
GCACTCAGGCGCAGGGACACCAGTTTGAGGATATCCCGATCGTCGTCGACAAGCAGGATGGAAGCTTTCGATTCAGTCATTTTTTCTGTAGTTGCCGTCCGCGCAGGCTGCGCTCGATAGCCAGCATGGAATCCAGTTTCTGTTGAAGTTCATCAGCACGCTTCTGTTCCCGCTGCCGCTCCATCACCAGTTTTTGCAGCAGAAGGACAAACTGCCGACGCGGCGAATCGGGCGGCGCCTTGCGGCTGGCGATGCCATCGAGCAGGGTCAGCAGCCTGGCATCGTCGCGCCAGGCTGCTCCCGGCACGCACATCAGCAAGACCAGGCGCAGGCGCCCCACCTCGCTTCGGTCGCGGGCAAGGGACTGGCTGATACCCTGATATTCGCTCTTCAATTCTTCCGCCGTCATGGCCAGCAGGCCCTGATAGTATGCCAGCAAGGCCGATACTTCTGCATTTTCCCTCATGTGATCCGTGACGGGCGCGGGTGACGGTACAACCGGCTCGGGTGCAGCTGGAGCCAGCGCGCAACCCCCGACTGCAATCGCCAAGGCAATTCCCCACAACAGATTCACATCAATCCTTCTTTTCCCAATTGAGCGGCAACTTGACGCGAAAGTGACCGCCGCCTTCCTCGACGACTTCGATTTTGCCACGATGCGCCAAAACGTATTCCTTGGCGATGGCCAATCCGAGGCCACTGCCCTTGACGGTACCGCGCCGCGCCCGCGTACCGCGAAAGAACGGCTCGAAGACGCGTTCGCGTTCCTCGGCGGCGACGCCGGCACCTTGATCAACGACGTCCAGCACGGCAAGTCCTTCGCGCTTCGTCAGTTCGACATGGATGAGGCCCTCGCGCGGGGAGAACTTGATGGCATTGGTGATGAGGTTGTCAACCACCACCCTTAGTTTGTCGGCATCTCCTTCCACCAGCAGGGGTGTCAGTTTGCGTTCGAAGCGTATGGCACGTGCAGCAGCCACCAGGCGATGCGTGCGCAGCACCTGGGTACACACCACGTCGAGGGCGACCGGTTGCGGGTCGATGCTGCTCGCGGCAAACCCGGCCTGCTGGTAATTGATCAGTTCCTCGATGAGCTGCTGCAAGCGGCGGCTGTTCTGGTCAATAATTGAAATGATGGTTTTCTGCTGCTCATTCAACGGTCCCGGCACGCCTTCTCCAAGCAACTGCGCGCCTTCGCGGATGGAGGTCAGCGGTGTTTTAAGATCGTGCGAGACATGGCGCAGAAATCGGTTTTTCTGCTCCTCCAATTCCGCCAGCCGTCTTCGTAGCCAGTCGAGCCGCCGACCGAGATAAGCGAGGTCCTGCGGACCGGCAACCGTGATCCCGTCCGAGTATTCGGCGCGGCCGATGGTTCGGATGGCGCGGTCGACCTGCTGCAGCTGGCTGGAAATGAGGGCGCGGAACCAAAGGGCGATAGCCAGCGCCACCGGAATCGCCGCAAGCAATTGCCATGTCAGGGTACTCCGAGCGTCGAGTGCCGTGGTGCGCAATCGGTCAATCTCGAGATCGACCAGTCGTCCGCTAGCCGCCAGCACGCCGCGCACCTGTTCGACGATGGCCGAGAACTCGTCCGGGGATACTGCCGATCCGTCATTCAGGGCGTTCAGCAATTTCTGTTCTCGCGCCAGTACCGCCAGAAGCCGGGAGCGTCCAGCCTCATCCAGGGGCAGGCGCGCATAGTCCTGCGTTGCCTGCAAGAACTCGCCGTGCTGTCGTCGGTAATCCTCGAGTAGGCTGTTCTCCCGCAGCACCAGGTACTGGCGCAGGGCGCGCTCCATGCCGGTCAGCGTTTCCAGCATCTCGCGGCTGGCACGCGTCGCCACGGCCGCCTCACGCACTGCCCGTTCGCTCTGTTCAGCCAGCTGCTGAACGTTGAATGCAGCGTTGCCGAGCGCGAAAATAAGCGGCAGCGAAACCAGGCCAAAGCCGATCAGGATAAGGCGCAGGAAGGATTTAGGATAAAGGCGGCTCACTCGGTATAATCTCGCGGCTTCCGCATTCTGCTTTTTTACGATAGCACATCGATGCCATCCGCCCGCAAGCCCCGCTTATCGCTGATTGCTGCCGTGGCGGCAAACGGCGTCATCGGCAGCGAAAACGAACTTCCATGGCGCCTGCCAGAAGACCTGAAGCGCTTCAGGGTGCTGACACTGGGCAACCCGGTAATCATGGGGCGCAGGACCTTTGAGTCGATCGGCCGCCCCCTGCCCGGTCGCCGCAATATCGTCGTCACGCGCAATATCGACTACCGCGCAGAGGGCTGCGAAACACGCAACACGCTCGGGGCCGCGCTCGCAGCATGCCAGGGCGGAAGCGATGAGGTCTTCGTCATCGGCGGCGCGCAGATCTACGCCGAGGCCCTGCCGCTGGCGCAGCGCCTTTACCTCACGGAGATCCGGCGCGCCTTCGAGGGCGACGCCCGCTTTCCGCATTGGGACCGGACCGCATGGAAGGAAGTCGCTCGGGAAGCACACCGCACAGGAGACGGGCTGGAATACGAGTTTGCCGTCTATGACCGTGCGTGAGACTGGCGTGGCCAGGCAGCCGCCTACCAGTTGCTGGGCAGGCGTTGTGGTGGCGGCGCGATCTTGCCCGGGCTGTCGCCGGCGGAGAATTCCGGCATGGATGGGCCTGTCGGCAGCTTGAGCGGATCGAGCGCACTGCCTTTCGTGAAAGCCGGCGCGGTGTTGGCATCCGGCACGTAGGCGGATTGGCCGGCTTCCACCAGCAGGCAGCCGGCATTGTTGCACACCTCGACCAGGCCGGAATTCGTCGTGACCGTGATGCTCCTGCCGTAAGCCACCGCATATTCGGTGCCGCGGATGCCGATCGTCGCCACGGCGGTGTCCAGCCGGTACGCCTTGCGGTTCGCCTTGCCGATGGCGCCGGTGATGGTGCGCATGGCGCCCTTGAGCAGGCTGAAGAAGCCCCTTTCGCTGTCGTCTGCCCCGCCCTTGAATTCGTAGGCATCTACGCGAAACTGCGTCTGCGGCTGCAGCGAAACCATGGCGCCGTCGGTAAAGCGCAATTGCGCACGGCCAGAGCCGGTATCCACCGTTTCGGCGACACC
>JAEHDO010000193.1 GCA_016880375.1 Betaproteobacteria bacterium
CGATTCGGGCAAGGCATGCGGGCGACTCCGGTACACTACCCGCCCGGTACCTGTGATTCAGCACGGTACCGAAGCCGAATTGTTATCAAGGCCAGGCATCAAAAATGAACAAGCCAAAGAGTGGGCCAAAACCTGGCCGCAATGACCCCTGCCCCTGCGGCAGCGGCCGGAAATTCAAGGCGTGCTGCCAGCAGGCCCCGGCCCGCAGTGCCGATGCGGCCGGCATCCCGATGCTGATGGAGAGTGCGTTCGGCCACTACCGGCAAGGCCGCCTGGCCGAGGCCGCGCATCTGTACCAGCGTGTGCTCGCATTGAACCCGCGCAACCTGGATGCGCTCTTCATGCTCGGATCGCTGCTGGACCAGGGAGGCAACCAGGCCGATGCCGCCCAATGCTATCGACGAGTCCTGTCGCTAAAGCCGCACCACGAGCTGGCGCATGCGCAGCTCGGCATGATTCTCCTGAACGGCGGGCAAGCGCCCACAGCGTTGAGCCATTTTGTCGAAGCCCTGGCGATGGGCGACAGCGAAAACGCCAGGCTCGGCTTTGCGCAATCCATGAGGCAAATGGTCTTCACCCAGGACAGCCCCGTGCTGCGCCGCCTCGCAGCGCGCGCCATCGCCGAAGCCTGGACCTCGCCGCGCGACCTGGTCGACCCCGCCCTCAGCCTGGTCATGCTCGACGAGAACATCAAGGGTTGCATCGATCGTGCGGCGCAATCATGGCCGCACCGCCTTAGCAGGCAGGCGCTGTTCGGCGCCACGGGGCTGGCTGCGGTCGCCCGCGACCGGCTGCTGCGGAGCTTGCTGGAAAACTCGCCCGTGCAGAGCGTTGCGATGGAGCGTTTCCTGACCCAGGCGCGGCATGCCCTGCTCCTGCATGCGACGGAAGAGGACGATGCCGGCCATGGCGACGAGGATGTGCTGGAGTTCTGCTGCGCGCTCGCCAGGCAGTGCTTCCTCAACGAATACGTATTCGACACCACCCCGGGTGAGACGGCAGCGCTGGACGCGCTGCGCGACCGGGTGTCGGCGCGGCTCTCCAGCTCCGCCTCCTTTCCCGCGCCATGGCTGGCGCTGCTGGCGGCCTACCGCCCGCTCGGTGCGCTGGCGTGCGCGGACCGGATTGCGTCGCTGGATTGCGGCAAGGCCCTCGCCCGGCTGATCGATCAGCAGGTCCGCGAGCCGCGCCTCGAACGGCAGCTGCGCACGCAAATCCCCGCGCTCACGGCAATCGGCGCCGGCGTGTCGTCGCAAGTGCAGGCGCAATACGAGGAAAATCCGTACCCGCGCTGGGTCAAGGCCCCGGCGATCCTCCATCCCCTGCCGATCGATGCCTTCCTGCGGGAAGTCGCACCGACCCGCTACCGGCCGCTCGGCAGGAATGCCGGCCCCGACGTCCTGATTGCCGGATGCGGCACGGGATATCAATCCGTCTATTCCGCCAAGCTGTATGCCGGCAGCCGCCTGCTGGCCGTGGACATCAGCCTCTCCAGCCTCGCCTACGCCAGGCGAAAAACAGATGAAATGGGGCTGGACAACATCGACTACGCGCAGGCCGACATCACGCGCATGGGCACGCTCGGCCGAAGCTTCGACCTGATCGAATCCATAGGTGTCCTGCACCACCTGGAAGACCCGGAAGCCGGCTGGCGCAACCTGGCAAGCCTGCTGCGTCCGGGCGGCATCATGCTGATCGGGCTCTACAGCGAGCTTGCCCGCCAGGACATCATCGCCGCGCGCCGCCATATCGCTGAGCATGGCTATGCGCCCACCCCGGACGACATCCGGCGCTGCCGGCAGGATTTCATGTCCATGACGACAGCGGACTGGGCTGCTGAACTGTTTCGGCGCTCCGACTTCTTTGTCATGAGCGAATGCCGCGACCTGCTGTTCCATGTCCAGGAGCACCGCTATACGCTGCCCCGGCTCAAGGAAACGCTTGCGCGACTCGGCCTGAGCTTCCTCGGGTTCCAGCTGAGCCCGGGCGTGCTGAACCGGTACGGCCGGCAGTTTCCTGACGATCCGGATAAGGCGAACCTAGATAACTGGCATCGGTTCGAAACTGACAACCCGGCGACGTTCCGGGGCATGTATCTGTTCTGGGTACAGAAGCAGGACCCGTCCTGACCCGGCCCGGGTCATCGCCAATGGCATGCCCACCGGCGAGGACTGACAGTCGCTCATGAACAGCGTGCTGCGCAAGTGCGTGGCGCGACATTTGCGTTGCTTCGCCGCCCCGCCAGGACTGACTTTTCGCGGGTTCAACTGCGGCTGGCGCGCTCCACGCCGCCGATCTCCCCGATCAGCTTCAAGGCGCGCTGCAGTTGCGCCACGCCGCTCACCTCGATGGTGAAGCCCATGCGGGCGCTTCCCTGCCTGGACTGGGTGTTCACCGCCGTGACGTTGATCTTCTCGCGCGAGAGCACTTCGGAAATGTCGCGCAGCAGGCCCTGGCGGTCCTGCGCCTCGACGACGATGTCCACGGGATAGAGCGCGTCGGCGCCGCCGCCCCACTCCGCGCTGATGACGCGCTCGGGATTGCGGCCGCTCATGTTGCGGAAATTGCTGCAATCGACGCGGTGGATGGAGACACCCTTGCCTCGCGTGACGAAGCCGGCGATGGCGTCCGGCGGCGCCGGCTTGCAGCAGCGGCCGAGCTGGGTCAGCAGCTTGTCCACGCCGACGATGAGCACGCGGCTGCCTGAAGTTCCCGCCTTGCTGCGCCGCGTCTGGATGGCCGGTTCGGCCGGTGCTTCCTCCGGCGCACCGCGCAGCGCCGTCTGCAGCTGGCGCTGGCCGACCTCGTTGCGCGCCGCCGCCAGGTAGAGCGCGTCGGTGTTGGCGAAGCCCAGCTTGTGCGACAGCTCGTCGAGGTTGGCGCCGGTCTGCCCCTCGCGCTGCATCTCGCGCGTGACGACGGCGCGGCCCTGCGCCAGCGTCTCGGCTTCCTCCTGCGCGGTGAACCACTGCCGCACTTTCGAGCGGGCACGCGACGTGGCCAGGTAGCCCTGCTCCGGCTGCAGCCAGTCGCGCGACGGCCCGCCCTGCTTGGCGGTGGTGATCTCGACGGTCTGGCCGCTCTCCAGCGGGGTGTTCAGCGGCACCAGCGCACCGTTCACCCTGGCGCCGCGGCAGCGGTGGCCGAGGTCGGTGTGCAGGCGGTAGGCGAAGTCGACCGGCGTCGCCCCGCGCGCCAGGTCGATGACGCGGCCCTGCGGCGTCAGCACATAAATGGTGTCGTCGAGCGCGGCGCGCTTGAACTGGCGCACCCACTCGGAGGAGTCGCTGATCTCGTCGCGCCACGACAGCAGCTGGCGCAGCCAGGCGATCTTGTCGTCGTAGCGCGCGTCCTGGCCGGCGCCTTCCTTGTAGCGCCAGTGGGCGGCGACGCCCAGCTCGGCGTGGCGGTGCATCTCGTGGGTGCGGATCTGCACTTCCAGCGCCCGCCCGCCGGGGCCGATCACGGCGGTGTGCAGCGAGCGGTAGTTGTTGCCCTTCGGGTGCGCGATATAGTCGTCGAACTCCTGCGGGATCGGCTGCCAGATGTGGTGCACGATGCCGAGCACCGTGTAGCAGTCCTTGATGTCGCCGACCAGCACGCGCAGCGCGCGCACGTCGTACACCTCCTCGAAATCGACGCGCTTCGCCCGCATCTTGCTGTAGATGCTGTAGATGTGCTTGGGCCGGCCGGCCACCTCGGCCTCGATAGCGGCCGCCGCCAGCTCCGCCTTCATGCAGGCGACAGCCTCGTCGATGAACTGCTCGCGTTCGACGCGGCGCTCGTCGAGCTTTTTCGCGATGCGCTTGTAGGTGTCCGGTTCGAGGAAGCGGAAGGATAGGTCCTCCAGCTCCCACTTCAGGTGCCAGACGCCGATGCGGTTGGCCAGCGGCGCGTAGATGTCTAGGCTCTCGCGCGCCACTTCGTTGCGCTCGGCTTCGGGGCGGTCGGCCAGGTGGCGCAGGGTCTGCGTGCGGCTGGCCAGGCGCAGCAGCACGACGCGGATGTCCGCCGACATCGCCAGCAGCATCTTGCGCAGCACCTCCGCCTGCGCCTTGACGCTCTGCGCGCGCTCGTCCTTGCCGGTGACGAGCTGCAGGCCCTTCAGGCGGCGAAGGCCGTCGACCAGCTCCGCCACCGGCGCGCCGAATTCGGCGGTCAGCTTCTCCGTCGCGTCGTCGAGGTAGTCGGAGGCGGCGAAGAGCAGCGCCGCCAGCCGCGTCTCGAGATCCAGCCGGAGCGAGGCCACGACCAGCGCCATGCCGACGGCGTGCTGCCAGGCTTCCTCGCCAGTGCCGAGTCGGCGCTCCGCGTAGAGCGCCTTGGCGAAGTCGGCGCCGCATGCGAGGCGCGCGCGCGATTCAGGCGGAAGGCCCTCGGCAAGCAGATCGAACTGCGCTGCCTCGGCGCCGGCCTGGGCGATGGAATGGGTGACGGAGACCACGTGCGGGAAATGGGCTAGAGCGGAAAGCGAATTATCGCCGAAAAGCGCCCCTCTCCCCTACCCTCTCCCCGCGGGGGCGAGGGGATTTTCTGACTCGCCGTATCGGGGAGACTGACTTTTCCGCTACCCGCTCCCTCTCCCCGCGTGCGGGGAGAGGGTTTGGGTGAGGGGAAATCAGCGCTTCGCAGCCTTGCGCGCCGGCTTGGCCGCCGGCTTGCCGGGCAATTCGCCGCCGGACTTCTCCACCAGGCCGTCGAGCGCGTCGCCCAGGGTCGGACGTTCTTCGCGGAAGTACAGGCCGAGCGCCGGCGTTTCGTCGTGCATGGCTTCGCGCATGGCGGCCAGCCGGTCGGCCGGATCGTGATCGGCGGGAAGGTCGCGCACCTGCATGCCGAGGTTCTGGTAGGTGCGGTGCGTCTTGTCGAAGGTGACGCAGGGCGAGAGGATGTGCAGATAGGAGAAACCGCGGTGCGCCATCGCCTGCGTGATCATGCTGCGCAGATGATCCGGCCGGCCGGCGTAGGCCTGGCCGACCCAGCTGGCGCCATGGGAGAGCAGCATCAGCAGCGGATTCAGCGGCCGGTCGGGATTCTCGTAGGGGCTGGTCGGCGTGCGGAAGCCGGTCGCCGAGGTCGGCGAGGTCTGCCCCTTGGTCAGGCCGTAGATGCCGTTGTCGAACAGCAGGTAGGTGATGTCCACGTTGCGCCGCGCCGCGTGCGGCACGTGGCCGCCGCCGATGGCGAAGCCGTCGCCGTCGCCGCCCACCGCTACCACCGTCAGCGCATCGTTGGCCGTCTTGACGCCGGTGGCCACCGGCAGCGCCCGTCCGTGCAGGGTGTGCATGCCATAGGTGTTCACGAAGAACGGGAAGCGCGAGGAACAGCCGATGCCGGAAACCATCACCGCGTTCTCGTTCGGGATGTTCAGCTCGCACAGCGAGGCGGCTACCGCCTCGACGATGGAAAAGTAGCCGCAGCCCGGGCACCAGGTCGGCAGCGTCTTCGAACGGTAGTCGAGCCGCCCGCTCTCCTCGACCTCCTTCAGCTTCTCTTCCAGATAGACCGGTTTGATGTCGCCCATGATGGTTTCCTTACGCTGCCTTTTGTGCCGCGTTTTTTCCCGCCAGCCGGCGGATTTCCTCGATGATTTCCTCGACCTTCATCGGTTCCCCGGAGACGCGGTTGAGCCGGGTCACCGGCTTCGCCACGTGCGCCTGCAGCAGGTTGGCGAACTGCCCCTGGTAATTCAGCTCCGGCACCAGCACCTCCTTGCAGTCGGCCATGAAGGCCGCCACCGCCTCCGTCGGGAAGGGCGAGAGCATCACCACCTTCATCGCCGCGCAGCGGATGCCCTCGCCGCGCGCCTTGAGCATCGCCTCCAGGCACTCGCCGAAATTCGAGCCCCAGGAGATCACGCCGACCTCGACCGGACCCTCGTCGCCGAAGCGCTTGAAGTGGGTGAAGTCCGGATGCTTCAGCGCCTGCTTCAGCTTCTCGTGGCGCTTGCGGCTCATGGCCGTGTGCACCTCGGCCGAGTCGTTGGGCCGGCCCAGCTCGTTGTGCTCGAGGCCGGTGACGACGTGCATGTTGCCCTTGTCGCCGGGGATGGCGCGCGGGCTGATGTCGTCGCCGCCGAGCGCGTAGCGCTTGTACTGCGCGCCCGCCGCCTGCTTGCCCGGCTTGCGGTTCATGTCGGCCTCGAAGGGCGGCCGCGCCGGGAACACCACCGTCTCGTAGCGGTTGGAAAGGTAGAGGTCGATGAGCACGATCACCGGCGTCTGGTAGGCCTCGGCCATCTCGAAGGCCTTGCCGCCGCAGCGGTAGCAGCCGTCGACGTTGGTCGGCGCGATGACGATGCGCGGCGCGTCGCCGTGGCCGCCGAAGACCGCCATGTGCAGGTCGGACTGCTCGGTCTTGGTCGGCATGCCGGTCGACGGCCCGCCGCGCTGCGAGACGAAGACCACGCCCGGGATTTCGCCGATAACGCCCATGCCGAGCATCTCCGCCATCAGCGACAGGCCCGGGCCGGAGGTCGACGTCGCCGCGCGCGCGCCGGCGAAGCCGGCGCCGACGACGGCGGAAATCGCCGAGATCTCGTCCTCGGTCTGCAGCAGGCGGCCGCCGCGCCGGGGCATCTCGCTCGCCAGCCGCTCCATGATCGAGGTCGCCGGCGTGATCGGATAGCCGAAGAAGGTGTCGATGCCGGCGTCGAGCGCGCCGCGCACGATGGCGGCGTTGCCGTTGATCATTTCCACCGTGGCGCCGGCCACCACCGTCGACACCGGCGGGCCGAACACCACGTCGTCGAGCTTGAAGGTCTTCGCGGCGTAGTCGAGGCCGGCCTTGAAGGCCGCCTCGCTCGATTCCGCCGCCGCGGCCTTGCTCTTGAACTTCTTGCCGATGGCCTTGCGGAAGCCATCGGCCGGCAGGTTGAAGAGGCCGGCGATGAAGCCGAGCACGACGATGTTGCGCGAGCGGTTGGCGCCGGTGCTCTTCTCCGACAGTTCGCGGATCGGCAGCGGATAGGGCAGCTGGCCCGGGCCGACGTGGGCGCTCATGTGGCCGCCTTCCGGCAGCCTGACGATGGAACCCTGCTCGTAGATGACGGCGCCGCAGTCGCGCACCTCGTTGGCGTGCGGGATGGCGTGGCTGTCGTCGAGCGACACCATGATGTCGGACTTGTGCTTGAGCGAGTAGGCCTGCTCGGTGGTGATGCGCATGCGCGCGATGCACTTGCCGAAGCCGCGGATCTCGGGCGGATAGATGTCGAAGCTGATGACCTTGTAGCCCATGCCGGCCAGCGCGCTGCGCAGGATTTCGCCGGCGGCGATGGTGCCGTCGCCGGCCGAGCCGACGATGGAGATCTGGATATC
>JAEHDO010000194.1 GCA_016880375.1 Betaproteobacteria bacterium
GGAACCAGTCGCCGGTCTCGGCGCGGATGAATGCCACCAGCTCGTTGGCGTAGCGGAACTCGCCCGCATCGGCCATGCCCGAGGGCAGGTCGCCGCGCAGGGCGACGATGCGGCGGATGCCGGCTGCCTGGTAGCGCTCGAGCACGGCGCGGATGTTCTCGCGCGTCGAGCCGATGCAGGACAGGTGCGGCGCCGCCGGCAATCCCTCCTGCTGAATCTCCAGCACCGTCTCCAGCGTGCGGTCGCGCGTCGAGCCGCCGGCGCCAAAGGTGCAGGAGAAGAAGGCCGGCTTGAGCTGGGCGAGCTGGCGGCGCGTGGCGCGCAGCTTTTCGGCGCCCTCGGCCGTCTGCGGCGGGAAGAATTCGAAGGAGATTTCGGGTTTCATTGATTTTCGGGCATGTCTTCGGGCGGTGGCAGATTCGCCAGGCAGTCGGCGGCTGCGGCCGCGAGCTTGCCGTCGAAGGTGAGCAAGGGCGCCTTCAGTTCGGCCGCCAGCCACAGGTAGGATGCGTCGTAGGCAGTCAGGCGATAGCGCTGCGCCAGGCCAAAGACGCCGGCCGGAGGCGTTTCGGCGAGGCGGATCAGACCAAAGTCGAAGCCCTCCAGCCGCTCGGCCAGATCCTGCGAAGATCCCTGTCCGCGGCGCAGCTTGTTCATGGCGACATTGGCGATCTCGAAGGGCAGCAGGGCCGGCGCATGCAGGGTATAGGGGTGCAGGCGCGTCATGGCCTCCTCGCATTCCGGTTCCCCGAACACGAAGGCGGCCAGGACGTTGGCATCGACGACGGCGGGCGGGCGAGCCACGTACGACAGCGGCGGCTCGGAAACGTAGAGGGTCATTTCTTCCGGCCTTTCCCCGCCTGCGCCTGCCGCTTCGCCGCCAGGCCAATGCCGGGGATGGGTTCGGAATCGCCGGGCTGAGGCGGCCAGTGGCCGTCCTTGATGCCGGCCATCACCCAGGCTTCGCCGTAGTGAGTGTCGCGCATTTCCCGAATGAATTCCGTAGACGATTCCGATTTGCCCCCCGGCGGCGCGGGGAAGCGGCGGCGAAACTCGGCCGCTGCTTCGGCGAAGCTCCGGGTTGTTTCGGCGGCGCTTTTGCTTGCTGTGCGCGCCATCGCGCCGAGTCCCGTTTCGGAGCCGGCTGCCGCAGCCTCCAGCAATGCCATCAACTCGCCTTGGAGTGAGCGGTGATTTCGCGCCGCCCGCTGGCGGATGGCGGTGAGCAGGGGCTCGGGAACATCCTTGATCGACAGGCTGGGCATGATGAAAACCTCCACTGCGGAACCATTTTGGCGCCATTATGGTTCCGCAGTGGAGTTGTGTCAATACCGGTAATGCTCCGGCTTGTACGGGCCGTCCTTGGACAGGTTGAGGTAGGTCGCCTGTTCGTCGGACAGCTCGGTCAGGTGCGCGCCGATCTTCTTCAGGTGCAGGCGCGCCACCTTCTCGTCGAGGTGCTTCGGCAGCACGTAGACCTTCTTCCTGTATTCGCTGCCGCGCGTGAACAGCTCGATCTGCGCCAGCA
>JAEHDO010000195.1 GCA_016880375.1 Betaproteobacteria bacterium
CAAAGGAACTGCTGGTGGGGGGTTTGGTGGATAAGGCAAGGCCGATTCGTGCCTGACGGCGATGATTTTGCTGATGATGTAGCGAACGAGCGCATGCCAGCGGTCGAGCTTGGGCAACTGTGGCGCACTTGCCAGGATTGTGTCCAGGCCCTTGCGAACATTGGCGATCATCGACTTGATCTGGTCGCTGCAGGCATGGACCAAGGTGACGAGCAGGCGCTGCTGGCCGGCATGGGAGGTCTGCCGAGCGACGCCGGAGAGCAGCAACGGACGAGAGGTGATGGCCTCCCGGCGAGTTTTCGGATGAGCCAATCGCACCTACCAGCTCCACCAGTTGTAGACCAAGGCCACCGCACGGGCCGACAGGTTGCAGCGCTCCAGGTCTCGCGTCGTGTAGCCACCCCAGCCCCACTGGTTCTTCAGTTCATCAAAGCCGTTCTCGCAATCGGCGCGATCCCGATACAACTGGCCGATGGCCGACAGGGCGTAAGCGCTGTTGGTGACCAGCACCGCATACGCCCAGAGCTTGCCGAGTTCGATGCTGGCGAACTGCAAGGTCTGCTGCCCCTTGGTCTTGGTGGCCTTCTTCTCCACTGCCAACGTCTGCTTGACGGCGCGCCGGATCACGACGACACGACGATCCTGCTCCCAACCCGACAAGCGCAAACGTGTTTCCACAGCGTGATAGCCCTCACCCACATCCTGCCAGTCGTTCTGCCGCCACAGGCGTTCGATCAACCGCTTGACGCCGGTCGTTTGCTTGAGCTTGAACAGGTAGGCCTGCGCCATCTGCTCCAGTTCCCCCATCACCGGGTCGATGCCGAAGGCGATGTCTCCACGCACCAGTCGCGGGCGCTGTTCGGCGGGGAGCGACTTGAGCAGCAGAATCAGGCGGGGCAGGCCGTGACCGGCCGCATGAGCCTTGCCATTGTGAACTTCGGCATCGAGAACCAGGCGGACGTTGGCGATCCAGTAGGTATGGATGACGTGGCTGGGGCGACCGGGCTTGATCGGGTTGTAGCTGACTTCGGCGCCATCCTGATGGCCGTAGAGCAGCTTGATCGTGGCATCGGTATCGAGAATCCAGTCCGTTCCCAGCGCTTCGCGCACGCTTTCCATCAGTGCCTGATCCATCCAGTTTGCCGTCTTCGCCAACTGTGCTTCCCGCGCCGGGCGTTGTGCTTCGGGACAGCGCTCCAGTGTCGGTGCCAGATGCGCAAGTCCCCGCCGCAGACTTTCGTCGCTGACGATCTTGTTCATGCCCAATATCCCCGGCGCCACCCCGTCTCCCCGCAAGCCCGTGATATGCGCGTAGCGACTCTGGCCGTCCAGAATCGACAGCAGCCACGTGCCCAGCACGTCCTTCGTTTCCGGCGCATTCGGACTGGTGTAGGCCATCGGGCATTTCCTCTCCCAGCGCTCGAACACCCCCGTCACTTCCAGAAACTCGGCAAAGAATGGCAGCTGTCCCAGCGTCGTCGCCCCGCCACTGTCGTCCCAGCGAACTTGATAACGACCACCTGGTGTCGTCAAACCCATTTCGTCCCGCGCCGCTTCACCCTGCTCGGCACGCGCACCCTTCACCGCCGACACCATGACATTCGCCTTGAATTCCCCTTCACCCATTTGGTGACTCCACCCATTCCGCCAAAACCCTTATCAAATCACCCTTTCGAGTAGTTCCAGAGGGACCAACCGAGGAAAATAGGTTCAATTACCTGCCTTGAGGAGATCCCATGCGAAATTTTCTGGAACTGATCCGCGATTCGCTGACCGATGTTCGCGAAGTCATGCCCTGGGATGTCGCCAGGCGCCGCGCGGCAAACCCGTCGCTGCTGATCGTCGATGTGCGGGAAC
>JAEHDO010000196.1 GCA_016880375.1 Betaproteobacteria bacterium
CCGAACAGGGCCGTGAAACGACTCCGCGCCAATGATAGTGCGGATACCCGTGCGAAAGTAGGTCATCGTCAGACTATCTACACCATCGAAGCCTCGGCCCCAAAGCCGGGGCTTCGGTCTTTGTGCGTCGTGGTAGCCTTTCTGCATCCGCTTGCTGGAGGATTTGGCCATGAAATTCAGAGCTGCAGTTCTTAGAAAATCCGGCCTGCCGCGCCCCTATGCGGATAGCCGCCCCCTTGCCATCGAAACCGTCGAAATCCCGCCACCCGCCTTCGGGGAGGTCGTCGTCGCCATCAAGGCCGCGAGTCTGTGCCACTCCGATCTTTCTGTGGTCAATGGCGACCGCGCCTGGCCTATGCCCATTGTGCCGGGCCACGAGGCAGCAGGCGTGGTCGAGGAGATCGGGCCCGGCGTGCATTCGGTCAAATCGGGTGACCATGTTGCCCTGATTTTCCTTACCCAGTGTGGCGAATGCGAGCACTGCATCGAGGGGCGACCTTCGCTCTGCGCGCGCGGTACGCAGGCCAATCGCGAAGGGCGACTGCTCACCGGCGGGCCGCGACTTCGTCTCGACGGCCAGGCCGTATACCACCACATGGGCCTGTCGGCTTTCGCCGAATTTGCGCTGGTATCGGAAAAGTCAGTGGTGAAAATTCCCGCAGACCTGTCTTTCGTCGACGCCAGCCTGTTTGGCTGCGCTGTGATGTGCGGCGCGGGAACGGCACTGTACTCGGCCGGAATACGGCCTGGGCAAACTGTAGCGGTATTCGGCCTGGGCGGTGTCGGCCTCTCTGCAGTGCTCGGAGCGGTGACGGCAGGTGCCGGCCGCATCATCGCCATCGACCCGAGCGAGGCCAAGCTGGCGCTTGCCCGTTCCCTGGGCGCGACCGACTGTGTCAATGCCGGGAACACAAGCGCTGTCGAAGCGGTGCGGGAGCTGGCCCATGGCGGTGTCGATCATGCCATCGATGCCAGTTCGTCGCTGGAGGGCTTTGGCAATGCCTTTGAAGCCACGCGACGCGGCGGCTGCACGGTTACGACCAGCTTGACGCATCCGTCTCAGAAATTCAGTTTTCCGGTTGCGCGCATTGTCGCCGAGGCGCGCACCATCAAGGGCAGCTATATTGGCACCTGCGTGCCCGGACGTGACATCCCGGCTTTCATTCAACTCCATCGCCAAGGGAGGATGCCGGTTGACAAGCTGGTGACAGGCACGCTCGGGCTCGACCGGATAAACGAAGCCTTCGACGATCTTGCCGAGGCCAAGGTTGTGCGACAGGTGATCATTTTCTAGTGCCCTCTTTCGGCCCCGGCGCATTTGCTAATAATCCCCCTCGGTTTCCAGGTCGGGTATGTGTCCGAAGGCGATGCGCATGGGCGCCGAATGCAGGGCGGTATGCGCACCACCGAAATACAAGGTGTTCTTGCCATAGCGCAAGTTGATCGAATCCATGATCGCGTTCAGCCTGTCGTGGGGGCGGCCGGCGTCGAAGAGGGAGCGCGCCTGGTGCCCCTGTTCCTCCAGCCGTGACAAGGCCACAGCGACGGCCAGTGGCTTTATCCCGTCCTCCTTCTGTGGAAACTCCCGCCAAAGGCTCTCCAGCACTTCCAGCAATTTAAGCGTATCGCTGGTCGGATCGAACAGGGCCCGGTTTTCCCAGGTGCTTCGGCTCCTGAATCTGATCTTCACCTGCATCGCACCGGCTATGCGGCCGTAGCTGCGTAGCCGCATCGCCGCCTTTTGCAGCAGGCGATGAAGCACTGATATTGCGGCCTGCGGCGTGCGCAATTCGGGCGGGAGCACATGGGAATGGCTGACGCTGCCGCGCTGTGAAGGCAGATCCGGGAGTACTTCACCAAGCAACCGCGCATGGACCCGTTCACCCTCGACGCTGCCCCAGGCAAGCCGCAGTTTTTCCTTGCTGGCCGCACATAATTCGCGTACCGACTTGATCCCACTGCGGTGCAGGCGCTGCTCCATTGCCTTGCCGATACCGCACAAGTCCCGCAGTTTCAGGCCATAGAGGCAGTCGGGGAGGTCCGCATCCTCGATGACGACGAGGCCATCCGGCTTTTCCATGTCCGAGGCTACCTTGGCCAGAAATACATTTGGCGCGATGCCGATCGAACTGCGCATTTCGCTGCCGACGCGCCCGGCAACGGCACGCTTGATCTGATGTGCCAGGGACAGTGCGCGCTCACGCCGGCAGTCGCTGCCCGTGAGGCTGCAGGCCACCTCGTCGATCGACAGCACGCGCTCGACATGCAGGCAGGATTCGATCGCCTCGACCAGCTTGCGATGCAACTCGACATAGAGCGCCGGTCGCGCTTCTACGAAACGGATGTCCGGGCAAAGCTTCCTTGATTCGGAGACCAGCGTCCCCGTCTTTACGCCGCAGCGCTTGGCCTCGTAGCTGGCGGCGATGCAACAGGTGGTCTCCGCCAGTACCGGCACCACGGCGATCGGCCGCCCTCGCAGCTCCGGACGCATCTGCTGCTCGACGGAGGCGAAATAGGAATTGAAGTCGACGTAAAGTGCGCGAAGCGGCATGAGGTGGCGGCAAAGATAGCGGGCCAATCGGCATCAGCCCACTGGATGCCTGGCTTCAGTTGCAGACGAGGGTAGTGCCGAATTGATGGCAGATGCGGCCGCCGCCGGGTGGCATGACGATGACCGGCGCGCGCGGCGCATCAGGGGCCGGCTGAACCATGGGAACAGGCAAGGCCTGCTGGGTGCCTGCCGCCGTGTAGGGCGCGTTCAGGGTAGGCAGGGCGTTGTTCTGCAGGAGCGGGTTGGGCGGCATCGCTGGAGGGTAGGGCTGCGCCGGCGCGACATTCGGTATGACCGTCGTCTTGTCGAAACGGTGGATGACGGTGCCGCCGCTGCAATAGGTTTTGTTATCGCCGATATCCCGGCAGTACGTCACCTGCCCCTCTGCCGCAAAGGCGGGAACGAGCAGCACGGCCAGCAGTGACAAATTTCGCTTCACCATCGCATTATAGATTACGAAAGGGGAACTCGATCCCCGGAGACTTGCCGCCGATGATGTCCGCGATCGCCTGTCCGGAACCGCAGGCGAGCGTCCAGCCCAGTGTGCCATGGCCGGTGTTGAAGAAGAGGTTGCGCTGCGCGCTCCGGCCGATGACGGGTACATTGCCCGGCGTGGCGGGACGCAGGCCGGACCAGAATTCAGGCGCCCCCGCCGGTCGTATATGCGGAAACAATTCCTCGGCACGCCGCAGGATCGCTTGGCAGCGCTCGGCATTGAGGCTGATGTCGAAGCCGCTCAGTTCCGCAGTTCCGGCGATGCGCAGACGGTTGCCGAGGCGCGAGCAGACGATGCGTCGGGATTCGTCGGTGATGCTGACCATCGGCGCAACCGCATCCGCAGCCAGTGGCAGCGTCACCGAATAGCCCTTGACGGGATAGACCGGCAGTCGGTCGCCCAGCGGACGCACCATCCCGGCGCTATGGCTGCCCAGGGCGAGCAGGAAAACGTCACCGCCGATCCGCTCGCTTGCGCCGTCTTCCCCTTCGACGACAGCGGCGGCAACGCTGCCCGCCTCGCCGGAGAGCGCGGTGATGCGCATGCCGTAGCGGAACTGCACGCCGACCTGCCGGCACAATTCCGCGAGCCCCTGCGTAAAAGCCAGGGCGTCGCCGGTTTCATCGTCAGGCGCATACAGACCGCCCTGCAGTTTGTCGCGGCAGTGCGCCAGGGCAGGTTCGACGCCGTAGCAGGCCTGCGCATCGAGGACCTCGGCGCGGATGCCGAAATCATGCAGCAATGCCGCACGCCGGCTGGCTTGGGAAAAATCGCGCGGGCTGAAAAACAGGTGCAGGATGCCCCTCTGCAGGCGGTCATATTCGATGCCGGTTTCCGCCTGCAGCGCGCGCAGGCAGTCGCGGCTGCGGAGGGCGAGCCCGGCAATGGCGGTCGTATTGCGCCGGGCCCGGCCGGGCAGGCACTCCAGCAGAAAGCGCAGCCCCCACGACCATTGGCCCCAGTCCAGGCGCGGGCGGAACAGCAGCGGCGCATCCTCCCGCCCCAGCCAGCGCAGGATCTGGCCGGGTGCGCCAGGGTTGGCCCAGGGTTCCGGGTGGCTGACCGAGATCTGGCCGCCATTGGCGAAGCTGGTCTCCAGTCCCGCCGCTGGCTGGCGGTCGACGACCGTGACGGCGAAGCCGGCTTGCCTCAGGTACCAGGCGCTGGTGACGCCGGCGAGGCCGGCACCGAGAACGATAACGTGCATGACGCACCAATTCTATCCGCTTGCGCGGATGCATGAGCCACAGGAATCCCGGATAATTGCCGCATTCAGCCATAGCTATCGGGAGAGCGTCGATGCTGTCTGACCCACCGCCTGCCGGGCAGGAATTCGCCACGCTTGCCGGCGGCTGCTTCTGGTGCCTGGAGGCGGTGTTCGGCGAACTGGAGGGCGTCACGGACGTGGTGTCCGGTTATACCGGGGGGCATGCGCCCGATCCGGATTACCGCAAAGTGTGCTCAGGCGAAACAGGGCACGCCGAGGTGGTGCGGCTGACTTTCGACCCCGCCCGCATCCGCTATCGGGAGATTCTCGAGGTGTTCTTCGCCATCCATGACCCGACCACGCTGAACCGCCAGGGCAATGACGTCGGCACGCAGTACCGCTCGGCGATCTATTGCCATTCGCTGCAGCAACAGGCCGAGGCCCAGGCGCTGCTGGACGAGTTTGCCGAGACAGGCGTTTTTGGCGCCCCGGTGGTGACGGAACTGGCAATGGCGGGCAGGTTCTTTCCGGCCGAGGGTTACCACCAGCGGTATTACCTCAATAACGAGCGCCAGCCCTACTGCCAGTTTGTCGTTGCGCCCAAGCTGGCGAAGTTCCGCAAGATGTTTGCTGCAAGGCGCAAGTCATGATGATTTTTATACGGAAGGACAATCCATGAGCCAGACTACTACCCCGAGCGGCCTGATGTACGAAGACGTCACTTTAGGCAGCGGCGTCGCGGCCGGACTCGGCCAGACCGTGTCCGTGCATTACACCGGCTGGCTGACCGACGGCACGAAGTTCGATTCAAGCATTGATCGCAATGAACCCTTCGAATTCCCGCTTGGCGCCGGCTATGTCATACGCGGCTGGGACGAGGGCGTGCAGGGGATGAAGGCGGGCGGCATGCGCAAGCTGACGATCCCTCCTGAACTGGGCTACGGGGCGCGCGGCGCCGGTGGCGTGATTCCGCCCAATGCGACCCTGATTTTTGAAGTCGAATTGCTCGAAATTCTTTGATTCCCGGCTATGTACCGGGTATGCGCGGTCGCGTAGAATGCCTTTCGCACCGGGAGCATTGCGTCCCGCTTGTGCAGACAAGACCAACAATTCGATATCCGGGGTTCGCCATGTTTGGTAGCTTCATGCCGAAGGAGGGCAAGTTCTTCGATTATTTCGTTGATCTGGCCGGATGCATCGTGCGGGCGAGTCATGAGCTTGCCGATCTGATGGCCAACTTCGACGATGTCGAACGACGTGCCTACAACATCGAGACCATTGAGAAAGAAGGCGACCGGATCACCCAGACAGCGGTCGAGTTGCTGCACAAAACCTTCATCACGCCGCTCGACCGGGAGCACATTCACGGCCTGATCACCAACATGGACGACATCCTCGATCTCGTCGAGGATGTGGCGCAGTCGGTGTTTCTCTTCGATGTGCGCACCGTCACCCCGGAGGCGCGCAAGCTTGCCGACATTTGCGTCGCATGCGCGGAGAAGGTGAAGGAAGCGGTAAGCCTGCTGTCCGACATGAAGAACGCGCACACCATCATGGGGGTGTGCCACGAGGTCGACAGGCTCGAATCCGAGGCGGATCACGTCATGCGCTCGGCGATGGCCAAGCTCTTCCGCGACGAGCCGGACGTGCGCCAGGTGATCAAGCTGCGCTCGATCTACGAATTGCTCGAGGCCATCACCGACCGTTGCGAGGACGTGGCCAACCTGATCGAAGGCATTGTGCTGGAGAACTCCTGAGCTGCCGCGTAGGCCAGCGCGGACAAGCCTGCCATGAGCTTCGAGGTCTTCGTCTTTCTGATCATTCTCGCCCTGGCGTTCGACTTCATGAACGGTTTTCATGACGCCGCGAACTCGATTGCCACTGTCGTCTCCACCGGCGTGCTGCGGCCGCACCATGCGGTGGCCTTCGCAGCCTTCTTTAATTTCGCCGCCCTGTTCATTTTCCAGCTCAAGGTGGCAGCCACCGTCGGCAAGGGCATCGTCGACCCGTCGATAGTCGACCACTACGTGATTTTCGGCGCACTGACGGGAGCGCTCGCCTGGAACATCGTCACCTGGTACTACGGCCTTCCCTCCAGTTCGTCGCATGCGCTGATTGGCGGGTTGATCGGCGCCGTCGTGGCCAAGGTGGGCACGGTCGGGCTGATCAATTCCGGCATCGGCAAGACGCTGGTGTTCATCGTCGTTTCCCCCGCGCTGGGTTTCCTCCTCGGGGGGATGCTGATGCTGGCGGTATCCTGGCTGTACAGGCGCTCGGCGCCGTCCCGCGTCGATCGCTGGTTCCGCCGGCTGCAACTCTTCTCCGCCGGCTACTACAGCCTCGGCCACGGTGCCAACGATGCACAGAAGACCATCGGCGTCATCTGGCTGCTGATGATTTCCGGGGGGTATCTTGCCGCCGATGCCCAGCGCCCGCCCGACTGGGTGATTCTCTCGTGCTATGTGGCGATCGCCCTGGGTACGCTCCTGGGCGGCTGGCGCATCGTCAAGACCATGGGGCAGCGGCTGACCAAGATCAAGCCGGTCGGCGGCTTCTGCGCCGAGACCGGCGGCGCCATCACGCTGACTTTCGCCTCGCTTGCCGGCATCCCGGTGTCCACCACCCACACCATTACCGGCGCCATCGTCGGCGTCGGCTCCGCGCACAAGCTCTCGGCAGTGCGCTGGGGGCTGGCGGGCAACATCGTCTGGGCATGGATTCTCACCATTCCCTGCTCGGCTTTCATGGCAGCGGTGGCGTGGTATCTGGGCGAGTTGTACCTGTAGCGCTCAGGCCGCTTCCGCCCCGGGGCGGCCGCCCTCCACGACAAAAGAGGCAAGGGTGGATATCGGCGAATCCGCTGCTTTCTCGCTGTCGATAACCCGCAACTGTGCCAGGCAGCGCTTTTCCGCAAGGTCCATCACGACATAGCCGCGCTTCTCGCCGTTGGCGAAGCACACGTGCGGATTCTCGGCGCGCAAGGCGTCCAGGCGCGCCTGCGCCTGCCCCTGGGAAGTGATCGAGGTGCCGCAGAACTCGGTGGCGACAACGGGAGACTGCGTGTCGTCGAAATCCACCCTCAGGTCGGAGACGCAGTTGAAATGCACGTCGCCGCCGATGACCAGCGGGTTGGCCGGCCGGCGCTCGGCAATCGCCTGCAGCAGCCGCGCGCGCGCCGCGGGGTAGCCGTCCCAGCCGTCGCTCCAGAATTTCCGCTCGGGCCCAGGCGTGCGGGCCGTCTGCGCCATGAGCAGCTGCTGCGCGATGATGTTCCAGTGCGTACGGGAAGCGGAAAGGCCGTCGTAAAGCCAGTTTTCCTGCTCCGTACCGAGGAGGGTGCGCTGCCTCTCCAGGCGTGCAGGGCAATTCAGGTCGTCGATCACATTGCTGCCGCCCCGGCCGAACCTCGGACAGGCCTGGTGGTCGCGGTATTGCCGGCCGTCGAGCACATGGAAGCGGGCCAGCCCGCCGAAATCGTAGCGGCCATAAAGCTGCATGCGGGGACCGGCCGGCCGGGATTGCTTGCGAAGCGGCATGTGCTCCCAGTAGGCCTGGTAGGCGGCGGCGCGGCGGACGAGGAAATTCGGGTCGAGATCTTCCGAGCGGTCATTGGCATAGTCGTTGTCCACCTCGTGGTCGTCCCAGGTGACGAGCCACGGAAATGCGGCATGACAGCGCTGCAGGTCGGCATCCGACTTGTAGCGGGCGTAGCGGTTGCGGTACTGCTCCAGGGTGGCGGGCTCCGGCCCCTCGTGCTTGCGCACATGCCGGCTGCCCCAGGAGGATTCGTAGATGTAGTCGCCGAGGAAGACCACCAGGTCCAGGTTTTCCGCCGCCATGTGGCGGTGGGCGGCGTAGAAGCCCTGCTCGTACTGTTGGCAGGAGGCAAAGGCGAAGCGCAGGCGGTCCGCCGTGGCGCCGCCTGGCGGGGCGGTCCGCGTGCGTCCGGCCGGGCTGACGGCATCGCCGGCCATGAAGCGGTACCAGTACCAGCGGGCCGGCGCCAGGCCCTCCACCTCGACATGCACGCTATGCGCGTACTGCGGTTCGGCCAGCGCCCTGCCGTGCCGGATGATGTCGCGGAAGCCTGCGTCGCGGGCGATTTCCCAGCGCACCTCGATTGTCGCCGGCGGCAGGCCGCCGCCGTTCAAGGGATCGGGCGCCAGCCGCGTCCACAGCACGACGCCGTCGGGCAGGGGCGCACCCGAGGCGATGCCCAGGGAGAACGGATAGGCGGCGAACGCCGGCCGGGCCCACAACCGCGGCGCGGCGAGCGCGGCGGCGGCTGCAATCAGGAAGCTGCGGCGGTCGAAGCGGCTCACGAGTTTACAATGCGCAAATCCCAATATCGACGCCGAAGAGCATGCCACACATTACCGACTACGAGCATGGCATCAGCGCCATCGATTCCGGCTTCGGCCGGCCGCAACTCGCCGCCATTCACCTGATTGCCGAAGGTGACCATGCTGCACTCGTGGACACCGGCAGCAACGCTTCCCTGCCGATCGTGATGCGGGCGCTCAAGGCCAGGGGGCTGGCCCCCGCGCAGGTCGAATACGTCATCCTCACCCACATCCACCTCGACCACGCCGGCGGCGCCGGCGCCCTGATGCAGGCCCTGCCCAATGCCCGGCTCACCGTGCACCCGCGCGGGGCGCGGCACATGGTCGATCCGGCCCGGCTGGTCGCCGGCACCATCGCCGTGTATGGCGAAGCACAGGCACGCCGGATGTACGGCGACATTCTGCCGATCCCTGCCAGCCGCATTGTGGAAACGCCCGAGGGGGCGACGATCCGCCTGGGCGAAAGAGCACTGACCTTCCTCGACACCCCCGGCCATGCCCGCCATCATGTCTGCATCCGCGACG
>JAEHDO010000197.1 GCA_016880375.1 Betaproteobacteria bacterium
GACTGGCTCGGCGACCAGGACGCCATCGAGTTCATGTGCCGCAAGGCCAACGAAGTGGTCATCGAGCTCGAGCACTACGGCATGCCCTTCGACCGCACCGACGCCGGCAAGATCTACCAGCGCCCCTTCGGTGGCCACATGTCGAACTTCGGCGAGAAGCCGGTGCGCCGCTCCTGCGCCGCCGCCGACCGCACCGGCCATGCCATGCTGCACGCGCTCTACCAGCGCAACGTGCGCGCCAACACCCAGTTTTTCGTCGAGTGGATGGCGCTCGACCTGATCCGCGACGCCGAGGGCGAAGTGCTCGGCGTCACCGCGCTGGAAATGGAGACCGGCGAGATCGTCGCCTTCCAGTCCAAGGCCACCATCTTCGCCACCGGCGGGGCGGGGCGCATCTACCATTCCTCGACCAACGCCTTCATCAACACCGGCGACGGCCTCGGCATGGCGGCGCGCGCCGGCATCCCGCTCGAGGACATGGAGTTCTGGCAGTTCCACCCGACCGGCGTGGCCGGTGCCGGCGTGCTCATCACCGAGGGCGTGCGCGGCGAGGGCGGCATCCTGCGCAACAGCGCCGGCGAGCGCTTCATGGAGCGCTACGCGCCCAACGCCAAGGACCTCGCCTCGCGCGACGTGGTGTCGCGCGCCATGACCACGGAAATCAACGAGGGACGCGGCTGCGGTCCCAACAGGGATTTCGTGCTGCTCGACATCACCCACCTCGACCCGAAGGTGATCATGCAGCGCCTGCCGGGCATCCGCGAAATCTCCATCCAGTTCGCCGGCGCCGATCCGATCAAGGAGCCAATCCCGGTGGTGCCGACCTGCCACTACCAGATGGGCGGCATTCCCACCAACTACAGCGGCCAGGTGGTGGCGCCGCGCGGCAGCAGCATGAACTTCGCCGTGCCGGGCTTCTACGCCGCCGGCGAATGCGCCTGCGCCTCGGTGCACGGCGCCAACCGCCTCGGCACCAACTCGCTGCTCGACCTGCTGGTATTCGGCAAGTCCGCCGGCGAGACGGCCGTCGAGGATGTGAAGAAATCGACGAAGGCGCACAAGGACCTGCCGCAGGAGGCCATCGACCGCACCCTCGCGCGCCTCAACCGCCTCGACACGCAGAAGGACGGTGCCGACGCGCACGAGTCGCGCCTGGCCATGCAGCGCACCATGCAGAACCACTGCGGCGTGTTCCGCTTCGCCGACAAGCTGAAGGAGGGCGTGTCGAAGATCCTCGAGGTGCAGAAGGACGTGCAGCGCGTCGCGATCAAGGACAAGTCCAAGGTCTTCAACACGGCGCGCATCGAGGCGCTGGAACTGGAGAACCTCATCGAAGTCGCGGTTTCCACCATGATCTCGGCCGAGGCGCGCAAGGAATCGCGCGGCGCCCACGTCCGCGACGACGCGCCGGACACCGCCGAGCACCCCAACGGCCGCGACGACGCCAACTGGCTCAAGCACAGCCTGTGGTTCAAGGAGGGCAACCGCCTCGACTACAAGTCGGTGAAGCTGACCCCGCTCACCGTCGACACCATCGAACTGAAGAAGCGCGCGTACTGAGGATGCCGGACATGACCACCAGAACAATGCAATTCAAGATCTACCGCTACGATCCGGACCGGGACGACAAGCCGTACATGCAGGACATCGCGGTCGAGGTGGACGCCACCGACCGCAAGCTGCTCGACGCCATGGTCAAGCTCAAGGCCAAGGACGACACGCTGTCGTTCCGTCGTTCCTGCCGCGAGGGCGTCTGCGGTTCCGACGCAGTGAACATCAATGGCCGCAACGGACTCGCCTGCCTGACCGACCTGAAGGACCTGTCCGGCACCGTCGTGCTGCGCCCGCTGCCCGGCCTGCCGGTGATACGCGACCTGATCGTGGACATGACACAGTTCTTCAAACAGTACCACTCGATCAAGCCCTATCTCATCAACAACGACCCGCCGCCGGAAACCGAGCGGCTGCAGACGCCGGAGGAGCGCGAGGAGCTGAACGGCCTCTACGAGTGCATCCTCTGCGCCTGCTGCTCGACCTCCTGCCCGTCGTTCTGGTGGAACCCGGACAAGTTCGTCGGACCGGCCGGGCTGCTGCAGGCCTACCGCTTCATTGCCGACACGCGCGACCAGGCGACCAGCGAGCGCCTCGACAACCTCGAGGACCCGTATCGCCTGTTTCGCTGCCACAGCATCATGAACTGCGTCGACGTCTGCCCGAAAGGCCTCAACCCGACGCGGGCGATCGGCAAGATCAAGGACGCGATGGTCAGGCGTGCCGTCTGAGCGGGAGAACGATCAAGACCGGCAGCGCCAACGGCTGCGCTGGCACTGCCGCCGGGCCCTGCTCGAACTGGACCTGGTCTTCCAGCGTTTCTGGCAGAGGACCGGCGATGGCATCAGCGACGAGGACGCAGCGGCGCTGGAGCGGCTGCTGGAGATGGAAGACCATGATTTGTGGGAACTGGTGAGCGGTCGCCGGGAAACGGACGATCCGCGGCTGAAGGGCATTGTCGCGCAGCTGCGCCAGGCATGACGGGGGAGTTTTTTCGATTTTCTGATGGGGATGCAAAGATGAATACGCAACGTAACGCAACGCTTACGGTCGACGGCAAGAATATCGACCTGCCGGTCTACTCCGGCGCGATCGGCCCGGAAGTGATCGACATCCGCCAGCTCTACGCCAAGACGGGGATGTTCACCTTCGATCCGGGTTTCATGTCCACCGCCGCCTGCAAGTCGGCCATCACCTACATCGACGGCGATGCCGGCGTGCTGCTCTATCGCGGCTACCCCATCGAACAGCTGGCGCAGAACTGCGACTTCCTCGAGGTCGCCTACCTGATCCTCAAGGGCGAGTTGCCGAAGGTGCAGGAGAAGGAGGAGTTCGACACCATCATCAAGCGCCACACGATGGTGCACGAGCAGCTCATCCGCTTCTATTCCGGCTTCCGCCGCGACGCGCACCCGATGGCCGTGCTCGTCGGCGTGGTCGGCGCGCTGTCCGCCTTCTACCACGACGCCATGGACATAAGCGACGAATACCACCGCACCGTCTCGGCGCACCGCCTCATCGCCAAGCTGCCCAACATCGTTGCCATGGCCTACAAGTACGGCCGCGGCGAGCCGTTCATGTATCCGCGCAACGACCTCTCCTACACCGCCAACTTCATGCGCATGATGTTCGGCAACCCGTGCGAGGACTACGTGCCGAACCCGGTGCTGGTGCGCGCGCTCGACCGCATCCTCATCCTGCATGCCGACCACGAGCAGAACGCCTCCACCTCGACGGTCCGGCTGGCCGGCTCCAGCGGCGCCAACCCCTTCGCCTGCATCTCCGCCGGCATCGCCTGCCTGTGGGGCCCGGCCCACGGCGGCGCCAACGAGGCCTGCCTGCAGATGCTCGAGGAAATCGGCGACGTCTCGCGCGTCGGCGAATACATCAAGCGCGCCAAGGACAAGAACGACTCCTTCAAGCTGATGGGCTTCGGCCATCGCGTCTACAAGAACTTCGATCCGCGCGCCAAGCTGATGCGCGAGACCTGCCACGAGGTGCTCAACGAGCTCGGGCTGCACGACGACCGCCTCTTCAAGCTGGCCGTCGCGCTGGAGAAGATCGCGCTGGAGGACGATTATTTCGTCAGCAAGAAGCTCTATCCGAACGTCGACTTCTACTCCGGCATCGTGCAGCGCGCCCTCGGCATTCCGACGCAGCTGTTCACCGGCATCTTCGCCCTGGCGCGCACCGTCGGCTGGATCGCCCAGTGGAACGAAATGATCTCCGACCCGGAGCAGAAGATCGGCCGCCCGCGCCAGCTGTTTACCGGCGCCGAAAAGCGTGACGTGCCGCCCCTGAACAAGCGCTGACAGACGGCACGAGGGGAGGGGCGATCCCCCTCCCCCCAGTCCGCGCATGCCCGGCAAAACCACCACCCGCCCCAACCCCGCGAGGCAAGCATGAGCCTAATGAAGCAGATGCTCGGCAACTCGTATCTCTTCGGCGCCAATGCGCCCTTCATCGAGGAGCTCTACGAGTCCTATCTTGAGAACCCGGCGTCCGTCACCGATGTCTGGCGCGACTACTTCGACCGCCTGCAGAACTTGCCCGGCGCCGGCATCGGCAGCGGCCGCGACGTCGCCCACGCCCCGGTGGTGGCCTCGTTCGCCCAGCGCGCCAAGCTCGGCACGCTGCGCGCCGCGCCGACCGGCGCCGACGCCGACAAGAAGCAGGTCGCCGTCCTGCAGCTCATCAACGCCTACCGCTTCCTCGGCAACCGCTGGGCGCAGCTCGATCCCTTGAAGCGCAGCGAGCGGCCGGCCATTCCCGAACTGGACCCGGCCCACTACGGTTTCACCGAGGCCGACCTCGGCCAGACCTTCGCCACCGGCAGCTTCGCCGCCGCGCCCGAGCAGGCCACGCTGCGCGAAATCCTCGAGGCCCTGCGCCAGACCTACTGCGGCACCATCGGCGCCGAGTACATGTACCTTTCCGAGGTGGCGCAGAAGCGCTGGATACAGTCCCGGCTGGAAACCATCCGCTCGACCTTCCCCTTCAGCGCCGACGACAAGAAGCGATTCCTGCGCCTGATCACCCAGGCGGAGACGCTGGAACGCTACCTGCACACCCGCTACGTCGGCCAGAAGCGTTTCTCGCTCGAGGGCGGCGAATCGCTCATCCTGGCGATGGACCAGCTGATCCGTACTGCCGGCACGGTCGGTGTGCAGGAAATGGTCATCGGCATGGCGCACCGCGGCCGCCTCAACGTGCTGGTCAACACCCTCGGCAAGCAGCCCTCGATGCTCTTCGCCGAATTCGAGGGCAAGAAGGCCACGGTGCTTTCCGCCGGCGACGTGAAATACCACATGGGCTATTCTTCGGATGTCGCCACCCCCGGCGGCCCGATGCACCTGACGCTGGCCTTCAATCCCTC
>JAEHDO010000198.1 GCA_016880375.1 Betaproteobacteria bacterium
ACGGTTTGATTTAAGCCATGCGGCAGGAAATTCAACTCGATTTCCGCGCACGCCCCTCGGCGCTGGCCTTCATGGCGCGGGCGGTGCGGCCCTCGCCCGGGCTGAAGCGGGGCGTGCCGGCGATCGCAGCGCGCTGGCGGCACCGCGTCGATGCCGCCGAACTGAAGCGCTTTCATGACCTCAGCGGCCTGCCGGAAGGCGACGCGCTGCCGCTGCTCTATCCGCACACCATCGGCTTTCCCCTGCACATGGCCATCCTCACGCAGCCGGCCTTTCCGGTGCCGATCTGGCGGATCCTGCAGGTGCGCAACCGCATCGTGCAGCATGCGCCGCTGGCGCGCGATGCCGCGCTCGACATTCACGTCAAGGTCGACGGCCATCGCATCCTGGAGAAGGGGGCGGAGTTCGACCTGCACACGACGGTGGGCGACGGCGGGACGACCGCCTGGGAAAGCGTGAACACCTTCTACATGCGCGGCCGCTTCGGCGCGCCGACGGCAGGGGCCGCGGCGCCGGAGGCGCCCAAAGTCAGTCCCGGCGAGACGGCGAGCTGGCGCATGCCGGCCGGCGGCGGCTGGCATTACGGCGGCCTGTCGGGCGACTTCAACCCGCTGCACTGGTGGAGCCGGTATGCGCGCAAGCACGGTTTCGACCAGGCCTTCTTCCATCCGCAGCGCGTGCTCGGCCAGTGCCTGGCGCGGCTGCCGCAGCCCGATGGATTGCCGTTGCGGCTCGATGCCTGGATCAAGGGACCGGTGTTCTACGGCGCGCCGGTGGCGATGAAGAGCGAGGCCGGTCCGGACGGCACGCGCTTTGCCCTGCACGTTAACGAGGACGAGCGGCCGGCCATCGTCGGGCATCTGCGCCTGGCGGACGGCCGCATTTTTTCTTAAAGAGAGCGACATGACCGAACAAGCGAGCAAACTTCGACACTGGCGCATCGAGCGCGAACCCGGCGGCCTGACCTGGCTGACTTTCGACAAGGCGGGGGAGTCCACCAACACCCTCTCCGCTCAGGCCATGCTCGAACTGTCGCAGGCGCTGGACGAATTCGAGCGCGAGCCGCCGAAGGGCCTGGTGATCCGCTCGGGCAAGAGCGCCGGCTTCATCGCCGGCGCCGACATCGAGGAATTCACGAAAATCGAATCGGCGGAGGGAGCGAAAGCCCTCGTGCAGCGCGGCTGGGACCTCTTCAACCGCCTCGCCGCCGTGCGCTATCCGACGCTGGCGCTGATCCGCGGCCACTGCATGGGCGGCGGCACCGAGCTGGCGCTGGCCTGCCGCTACCGCATCGCGGTGGACGAGCCGGGCACGCGCATCGCCCTGCCGGAAGTCATGCTCGGCATCGTGCCAGGCTGGGGCGGCATGCTGCGCCTGCCGCAAGTCATCGGCGCCGCCGCCGCGCTCGACATGATGCTCAGCGGCCGCGCCCTCGACGCCAAGCGGGCGAAGCGCCTCGGTTTCGCCGACGAGTGCGTGCCGCCGCGCGTGATGGAGAACGCTGCGCGCCTGCTGGTGCTCTCCGGCCATGCGCCGCGCCGGCTGCCCTTCATGCAGAGGATGATGAACGGCCCGTTGAAGCGCGTCGTCGCCGCCCAGGCACGCAAGCAGGTCGCCACGCGCGCCCGTCCCGAGCACTACCCGGCGCCCTACGCCATCCTCGACATGTGGGCCAACTACGGCGGCGATGCGCTGGCCGTGCCGGCCGACAGGCCGACCTCGATGGAAGCCATCGCCGCCTCGCCGACGACGAAGAACCTGGTGCGCGTGTACTATCTGCAGGAGCGGCTCAAAGGTTTCGGAAAAGACAGCGACTTCGCGCCGAAGCACCTCCACGTCATCGGCGCCGGCGTCATGGGCGGCGACATCGCCGCCTGGGCCGCACTGCGCGGCCTCACCGTGACGCTGCAGGACCAGAACATCGAGCGCATCGCGCCGGCCATCCATCGCGCCGCGACGGCCTTCAAGAAGAAGCTGCGCGACGACACGCAGGTTCGCTTCGCGCTCGACCGGCTGATCCCCGACCCGTCCGGCCAGGGCGTGCGCCAGGCTGACGTGGTGATCGAGGCCATCTTCGAGAACCTGGAGGCGAAGCAGAAGCTGTTCGCCGACATCGAGGCCATCGCCAAGCCGGATGCGGTGCTGGCCAGCAACACCTCGAGCCTGAAGCTGGAGGACATCGCCGCCGGCCTGAAGAATCCGTCGCGGCTGATCGGCATCCATTTCTTCAACCCGGTGGCGAAGATGCCGCTGGTGGAAGTGGTCGAGGGCGCGGGTTCGGACCCGGAGGCGCTGAAGCGGGGCATGGCCTTCGTGCGCAAGATCGACAAGCTGGCGCTGCCGGTGAAGAGCGCGCCCGGCTTCCTGGTGAACGCCGTGCTGGCACCCTACATGCAGGAGGCGATGCGCTGCGTGGACGAGGGCATCGCGCCGGAGGCGGTGGACGAGGCCGCGCTGGCATTCGGCATGCCGCTCGGCCCCATCGAGCTGGCCGACACGGTCGGCCTCGACATCGCCGTGGCCGCCGGCAAGCAGCTGGCGAGCGGCATCACGGAGCCGCCGAAAAAACTGATGGAGCTGGTGAATGCCGGCCACCTCGGCCGCAAGACCGGGCGCGGCTTCTACGCCTACGACCAGGGCAAGCCGCAGAAGGGCGCGGTGGGCCAGGTGCCGGCGGGACTGGCCGAGCGGCTGGTGAAACCCTTCCTGGCGGCCGCGCAGCGCGCAGTCGACGAGGGCGTCGTCGCCGACGCCGAACTGGCCGACGCCGGCGTGATCTTCGGCACCGGCTTCGCGCCGTTCCGCGGCGGGCCGATGAA
>JAEHDO010000199.1 GCA_016880375.1 Betaproteobacteria bacterium
AAGCCGGGGCTGGCCAACATCATCACGCTCGTCGTGCTGGCGCGCTACGGCTGGCGCGACGCCGTCTGGGTGTCGCTGCTGCGCGTGGTGGCGGGCAGCCTGCTGCTGGGCCAGTTCCTCGCGCCCGGTTTTTTCCTCAGCCTCGCCGGCGCGCTGGCGAGCCTGCTGGCGCTGGGGCTTGCCATGCAACTGCCGGCGCGCACCTTCGGCCCGGTGAGCCAGAGCCTCGTCGCCGCCTTCGCCCACATCGCCGGACAACTCGTCGTGGCGCGGCTGTGGCTGGTGCCGCACGACGGCCTGCTTTACCTGCTGCCGTTCTTTGCCCTGGCCGCGTTGCTGTTCGGCCTGGCCAACGGGCTGGCCGCGGCGAAGCTGCTGGAAGAGCAGCCAACCCCCACTTTGCTCCCCGCTGCCGGAGACAACGACAGGCCCTGATCTTGCCGACATTCAAATTCCCCCCGCGGCGCGACGAGGCGCCGCAAGCCGCCGAGCTGCCGCTGTTTCCCCTCAACGCCGTGCTGTTTCCCGGCGGCGCGCTGCCGCTGCGCGTCTTCGAGCAGCGCTACATGACGCTGGTGAAGGACTGCTTCAAGCAGGAGAGCGCTTTCGGCATCTGCCTGATCGCCGAAGGCGGCGAGGTGGGCGCGCCGGCGGTGCCGCACAAGGTGGGCACGCAGGCGCGCATCGTCGCCTGGGACATGACGCAGCCGGGCATTCTCAACATCACGGTGCGGGGGGAGGGGCGCTTCCGCATCCTTTCCAGCAAGGTCGGCCGCGAGGGCCTGCTGCAGGCGCGCGTCGAGGCGGTCGCCGCCGAGGCGGAAATGCCGGTGCCCGCGGCGGTGGGCGCGCTGGTGCCGCTGCTGCAGGCGATGGTGGCGGATGCCGGCGCCGAACGCTTTCCCGAGCCGCACCGCTTCGAGGACGCGGCCTGGGTCGGTTATCGTTTTAGCGAACTGCTGCCGATCCCGGCCATCGCGCGGCAGAAGCTGCTCGAGCTGGAAGACCCGATCTCGCGGCTGGAGATCGTTTACAAGTTCCTCGCCCAGAGAAACCTGGTCAAGTAAGGCTTTCCAGGATTTTGCGGATCGGCGCCGGCAGCGGCGCCTCGTCGAGCTTCTTCAGGCTCAGCCAGACGCTGCCTTCCGGCGTGTCCCGGCGACTGACTTTGCACAGCAGCGGCGTGATGTCGAGGCGGAAATGCGTGAAGGCGTGGCGCACCACCGGCAGGGGGACGGCATCCGGGTACCGGCGCGGTTTTTTGCCTGCCGGCAGTTCCGGCAGCGACAGCAGCCCGCCCCAGATGCCTTGCGGCGGGCGCCGTTCCAGCAGCACATGGCCGCGGCGATGCAGCACCAGCAGCGTGACCGAACGCTGCGGCACGGCGCGCCTGGCGCGCGGTGTCGGCAGCGTGGCGACACGGTCCTCCTGTCGCGCCACGCAGCGCGCCGTAACGGGGCAGTCGCCGCAGCGCGGCTTGCTGCGCGTGCACAGCGTCGCGCCGAGGTCCATCAGCCCCTGTGTGTAGGCAACCAGGTCGCGATTCGGCAGCAGCGATCCGGCCAGTGCCCACAGGCGCGCGTCCACCGCCTTCTCGCCGGGAAAGCCGTCGATGCCGAAGGCGCGCGCCAGCACGCGCCTGACGTTGCCGTCGAGGATGGCGGCGCGCGCGCCGAAGGCGAACACGGCGATGGCGGCGGCGGTGGAGCGGCCGATGCCGGGCAGGGCCTCGATGTCCTCGATGCGCTGCGGGAAGCGGCCGCCGTGCTCGGCCACGATCTCCTGCGCCGCCCGCTGCAGGTTGCGCGCCCGCGCGTAGTAGCCGAGGCCGCTCCACAGCGCCATGACGTCTTCCGTCGGCGCGGCGGCGAGTCGGGCGAGATCGGGAAAGCGGGCGAGGAAGCGCCGGTAATACGGGATCACCGTCGCCACCTGCGTCTGCTGCAGCATGATCTCGGAGAGCCAGATGCGGTAAGGGTCGCGCTTGCGGCCCTGCTGCTGCCAGGGCAGGTCGTGGCGGCCGGCCTGTTTCTGCCAGCGGATCAGCGCCTGCGCGAAATCTGCGGGATCGGCATTAACCATGAAATGGAAAGGGACACATGCGGGAGCGCTTGCCAGAAATACGCGAGGCGGTTAGTCTCATTTCAATTCTAAAGTATTCGACGGGAATGCCCGTAACCCAATTGATGAACAAGCCGTACGAACCCGATTCGGTCAGCCCGTGGAGCAGCGCGGAGGACGGCCATCGCGCGCTGCGCGACACGCTCGGCGCCTTCGCCACCGGCGTCACCGTGGTGACCGCGCTCGACCCCGACGGCCGCGCCATCGGGCTGACGGTGAACTCCTTCAACACCGTCTCGCTCGATCCGCCGCTGGTGCTGTGGAGCCTGTCGCTGGCTTCGCCGAACCTCGAGGCGTTCCGCCGCGCCAGCCACTTCACCGTGAACGTGCTGGCGGCCGACCAGCAGGCGCTGTCCGAGCGCTTCGCCCGGCGCAACAGCGACAAGTTCGCCGACATCGACTGGCGCGAGGGCCTCGGCGGCGCACCGCTGCTGTCCGGCTGCTGCGCCGTGCTCGAATGCCGCAACGAGGCGCAGCATGCCGGCGGCGACCACCTCATCTTCATCGGCCGCGTCGAGGGCTGCAGCCGCCAGGACAAGGCGCCGCTGCTGTTCCATGGCGGACGCTACAAGGTTCTGGGCGACTAGCGCCGCCTGTCCGCTAGCCGCCAGGCGCAGCCTCTCCGTTGTTTCGTCGGGATGACTCGGGCACACTTCCGGGCATGAGTGTCGTTTCGCCCGTCCGTCAGCCCAAGCGCATCAAGGCCCGGTTCATCGGCCCGCTTGCACTTACGCTGGCGTTCATCATGTGCGTCTTCGCCGTCGCTATTTACAGCATCGAGGCGCGCATTCGCGACCGCGACCTGGCCGAGCGCTCGGCGGCAGTGGCCAAACTGTTCGCGCAGAAGCTCGACAAGGACACCCACAAGATGATGGCGACGCTGCGCGCCATGATGGTGAATCCTGCGATGGAAAATGCCTTCCGCCAGGGCGATCGCGCTGCGCTGGCGCAGCAGGGCGGCGAACTGTTCCGCAGCCTGAACGCGGAGCACAAGATCACGCACCTGTATTTCATCCGTCCCGACCTCGTCAGCCTGTACCGCTTCCACAGCCCGGCCGTGTTCGGCGACGAGATCCGGCGCGTGACGCTGCAGCAGGCCCGTGAAGGCCAGAAGCCCGCGCATGGCCTGGAACTGGGACCCATGGGGACACTGACGCTGCGCCTGGTCGCGCCCTGGCGGCGCGACGGCGAACTGCTCGGCTACCTGGAGATCGGCGAGGAAATCGAGCACCTGCTCGACGAGATCCGCTACAGCCTCGGCATCGATCTGCTGGTGCTGGTGGACAAGCACTTCCTGACGCCCGCGCAATGGCAGCGGGGCCTGGACATGATGCAGCGCAGCGGCAACTGGGCGCGCTTCGGCGCCCACGCCGTGCTGGCGCAGACGGCGGAGCAGTTGCCAACGGCGCTGGACGAGCGATTGCTGCAGCGGCTGCTTGCCGGCGGCACGGCCGAGATACGCGATCAGGGACGCTCCATCCATCTCGCCAGCGTGCCGATCAACGATGCCGGCGGCCGCCATCTCGGCGACCTGGTGGTGATGCGCGACATCAGCGCTCTCGAGTCGACCTTCCAGTGGTCGATCGCCGCCGTGATTCTGATCAGCCTGCTGGCCGCCGGCGGCGTCCTCGGCGTCTTCTACCTCGCGCTGGAGCGCGTCGAGCGCGATTACCGCCGGCAGCACGACCTCGAGCACCAGCTGCTGCGCCTGGACAGCGAGCACCGGCGCATCCTCCAGCTCGAAAAGCTGTCGGCCGTGGGCACCATGGTCGGCGGCATCGCCCATCAACTCAACAACCCGCTGGTGGGCGTGGTCAACCTGGCGCAGCTGGCCGAGCGCGAGGCCGACGACCCGGCGCGCACGCGCGAGCTGCTGCGCGAGATCCGCAGCGCCGGCGAGGACTGCCGCGACTTCGTCAAGCGCATGCTGGGGTTTTCCAAGGTGTCCTGCTTCGAGAGCAAGCCGACGCCGATGGCCGAGCTGATCGAGGACACGGTGCTGCTGTTCCGCCAGGCCGAGAGCCGGCATCTGCCGGTGGAAGTGGCGCTTCCGAAGGAGCCGGTGGTGCTGACTGTCGATCCCGTCCTCATCCGCCATGCGCTGTTCAATCTGCTCGTCAATGCGGCGCAGGCAACCGCGGACGGGGAGGGTGGCATCGAGATCAGCCTCGAGCGCGGGGAAGACAAGGAGCGGAACCGGCCCGGCTGGACGCTGGCGGTCGCGGACCATGGCCGCGGCATGGCGCCGGAGGTCATGGAAAAAGTGTTTGTGCCCTTCTACACCACGCGCAGCGACGGCACCGGCCTCGGCTTGCCGGTCGTGCAGCATGTGGCCCTGCTGCACGATGGCCAGGTGACGGTCAGCAGCGAGCCGGGGCATGGCACGCGTTTTGCAATCTGGTTGCCAGACCCTGTTTGAATGCGCGCGAAACGACTCCACATGACGCAGAAAATCCTGGTGGTCGACGACGACCGCCACACCCGCATCCTGCTCGACCGCCTGCTGGCCAAGTCGGCCAGGGTGAGCCTGGCCACGGATGGCGCCGAGGCGCGCCGGCTGTTTGCCGGCGAGGACTTCAATCTGGTGATGATGGACCAGCGCCTGCCCGACGCCAACGGCATCGACCTGCTGCGCGAGTTCCGCGCGTCGAAGCCCCATCTCGTGGGCATCCTGATGACCGGCTTTGCCGAGGTGCGCGATGCCGTGGCGGCGGTGCGCGAGGGGCTGTTCGATTATCTGACCAAACCCTTCGAGGACCTGGAGGCGCTGGAAGCCGTCATCGGCAAGGCGCTCGAACTGGACCGCGCCTATCGCGAGATCGACGGGTTGAAGGCGCGGCTGACGACCGAATCGGACGCCCTCATCGGCCAGTCCGCCGCGATGGAGCGTGTCCTCGGCCAGATCCGCCAGGTCGCCGGTCTCGACACCACCGTGCTGCTGGAAGGCGAGAGCGGCACCGGCAAGGAGCTTGCCGCCAGGCTGGTCCACTCCCTCAGCACCCGTGCCGACAAGCCGTTTCTCGAAGTCAATTGCGGCGGGCTGCCGGAGAGCCTGCTGGAGAGCCTGCTCTTCGGCTATGAGAAGGGGGCCTTCACCGGCGCCGGCCAGGCCAATGCCGGCTACTTCGAAAAGGCCCACGGCGGCAACCTCTTCCTCGACGAGATCGCCGACATGAGCCCCAAGCTGCAGAGCAGCCTGCTGCGCGTGCTGCAGGACCACAACTACATGCGCATCGGCAGCACGCAGCCGCGCAAGGCCGATTTCCGGCTGATCTGCGCCACCAACCGGCCCCTGCTCGACGAGGTGAAGGCGGGACGCTTCCGGGAGGACCTGTATTACCGCATCGCCGTGGTCTCGATCACCCTGCCGCCGCTGCGCGAGCGCGAGGGCGACATCGTCGCGCTGGCGACGCATTTTCTCGATCACTACAACGCCAAGTTCGGCAAGGCCTGCGGACCGTTTACGCCGGCCGCCATGCGCGCCCTGGAGACCTGCCGCTGGGAGGGGAACGTGCGCCAGTTGCAGCACTGCATCGAACGCGCCGTGGCCTTGCACGCGGGCGGCCCCGTCGAAAGCGTTCATTTGTTTCCATCGGGAGTGTCGAAGCCGATGGAGGGGCAGGGCAGCCAGGCGCCGCAAGACAGCCTGAGCTATCAGGATGCCCGCGCCGAATTCGAGCGCGAATACCTGCAGCGCCTGCTGGATGCGACGGGCGGCAATGTGTCTGAGGCGGCGCGGCTGAGCGGCATTCCGCGGCAGAATTTCTACGTCAAGGTCAAGCGCTGGGGGCTGTCACTAAAGAACGACATCTGACACAAATTAGCGACAGTCTGCCGCCGGTTTCTTTTTATTGCGCAGCGCAATATCGGGAAAAACAAGGCAAAAGCTCGATGGCACAAGGATTGCATTATCAGGGGCATCCGCAAGACAACCATTCTTGATGGGAGGGAATCAAAATGGACCACCGTGCTTTGAATGCAGGCTTTTCCCCGCTCAAACTGAAACTCCTGGCGGCAAGCGTCGCTGCCGTCTTCACCGCCGGCCTGGCCGGCTGCGTCGGCGGGCCGACCCGGGGTGCCGATACCACGGGCATCGACTGGAACAAGGTTCCGGCCACGAAACTGGTCTTGTACTACCCCGGCAAATCTTCCTACGAATGGCTGCGCGATCCGGCGGCGCACAAGGGCGCCGCCAGCGAGACGGCGCGCGGCGATTCCTGCGTCTCCTGCCACGACGACGCCAAGGAAGAGCAGCGCCAGGGTGCCAAGATCCTCAGGGGGAACCATCCCCTCGAACCGATCGCCCTGCCGGGCAAACCCGGCCATGTGGATATGAACGTCCAGGCGGCCTACGACGACAAGAATGCCTATTTCCGCTACCAGTGGAAGGGCAGCAACGACATCGAGTATCCCTACTATCGCTACGACGGCAAGGAATGGAAGGTCTATGGCGGCCCGCGCCTCGACAAGCCCGTCCAGGAAGGCAAGCAGCCCGCCATTTACGAAACGCGTCTGTCCATGATGGTGGACGACGGCAAGGTGCCGATGTTCAAGGAGCAGGGCTGCTGGCTCACCTGCCATGAAGGCGAGCGCGACCTGAACCCCGCCACCAATGCCGATGTGGCGGCCAATGCGGCGATGAAGGCCTACAAGAAGTCCGACGTGCGCAAGTACCTGCCGGCTTCGCGCAGCAACCCTTCCGACTGGAAGACCGGCAAGTCGCCGGAGGAGATCGCGAAAATCAAGGCGGCCGGCGGCTTCGCCGACCTGATCCAGTGGCGCGGCCACCGCACCAACCCCGTCGGCGGCACCGACGATGGCTATGTGCTCGAGTGGCGCAATTTCGATGACGGCAAGAACCACTTCGCCTCGAACCTGGACGCGGCCACCAAGCAGCCGAAGTTCATGTTCGATGCCGGCAAGTTCGGCTCGAAGGCGGTCACCGCCGACCAGGTGCGCACGAAGGACAACTTCCTCATCAAGGGCGTCAATGCCGTGCCCTTCGATCCGAATGCCGGCTGGAAAGCGGGCGACATGCTGCCGCGCTATGCCCTGCAGCCGGCGGACGCCAGCGGTTCCGCCGCCGACAACAAGGGCTTCGGCACCTGGAAGGACGGCATGTGGACGGTCGTCATCGTACGCCCGCTGAACCTGGCCAATGCCGACGACAAGGCGCTGAAGCCGGGCGGCGTGGTCAGCGTGGGCTTCGCCCTGCACGACGACAACATCACCACGCGCGGCCATTACGTGTCCTACGTCAAGACCGTCGGCATCGGCGCCAAGGCCGACATCATGGCGGTGAAGCTGCCCTGATCCGGCTTGTTCCCGGCCGTCGCGCGACGGCCGGCAAATACTATCAACCCTGTATGGAGAACCCGAAATGAAGCTTCGCACCCGCCCCCTGATCGCGCTCGCCGCCCTCTTCGGCCTGTGTCTGTCCGTGCCGGCCTTTGCCCAGCTCGATGCCGAAGCCGCGGAAAACATCTTCAAGGAAAACGACTGCCACAAGTGCCATCACGCCACGAAGGCGAAGAAGGGCCCGTCCCTGAAGAAGATCGCCGCCAAGTACAAGGAGAAGAAGCTCGACGAGAAGGAAGCCATCAAGCACATGACCGCCGGGCAGAAAGTGAAGCTGGACGACGGCAAGGAAGAGGATCACAAGATCATCGACACCAAGGACGTCAAGGTGCAGACGAACGTGGCGAGATGGATGCTTTCGCACTGACATAAACGAAATAGGGAGGCGGGACCATGAAGAGGGGATCGTTCCTGGGGCTGTTCCTGGCCGGCGCCGCCTGCCTCGCCCTCCTGGCGCCGGCGTCGGTCCTCGCCGAAACCGCCAGGCTCGACAATGCCGGCTGTCTCGAATGCCACGACAGCAGCAGGAAGAAGATCGAGGTGCCGGGCAAGGACGACGAGAAGCGCGTCCTTGCCCACATCAACGCCGGCAAATTCGGCAAGGGCATCCACGGCGACATGCAGTGCGTCGCCTGCCACAAGGAGATCACCGACAAAAAGGCCAACCACGCCAAGGCCAAGGGCATCAAGCCGGCCAACTGCGTCGATTGCCACCAGGCCCTGTGGGAAACCGCCAGGCAGCAGCCAGGCGCCGAGGAGAAGAACCGCCTCGGCCTGGTCGTCCGCAACATCGAAGCCTACAAGAACTCCTTCCACGCCAAGCCGGACAAGGACGATCCCTCGCGTCCGATGGCGACCTGCGAGGATTGCCACAGCTCACACGAATTCAACGTGCCGCCCAAGGGCAGCGAGCGGCGCACCGCCTGGCACAAGACGATCCCCGACACCTGCGGCGCGAAATGCCACGAAGACCAGCTGGAGGCCTATTCCGCCTCCGTCCACGGC